>JAURWF010000016.1 GCA_030655095.1 bacterium | reverse complement strand
CAATTAATTCCCCTAATCCTGTCTAAATCAATTTTAGAAATCGGACCACGATAAGTAATAATTGTTAAAGCTTCTAAACTCGGCCGTGATAGTTCGCCAGTTGTTTCATCTTTAATAAATTCTTGAATTAATTTAGCATTATTCGGCGAACTTACCATTTGATATTTATCAACAGTCTTTATCACTTGCATTCCTCCAGATATTTTTTTATAATCATTTATTAATTCGTCTCCAGCTTTCTGAATTTCTTCAGCATTAATTTTTAATAATTCAGCCAAATGTTTTATAGATAAAGACTTAGCTGAAATAAATAACAAAGATTCAATTTTGGATTTTATATTACTCATAAAAATTTAATTTATATTTTTATTAATCTCTATTTCAGCAAATAGACTTACTTGAACCACAAAAACATCTCTCTGTTTAATTAACTCTAACAAAGCTAAAAAACTAACAATTACTTCCATTTTATTTTTCGCAACAGCCTGCACTATATTAAAATTAATTTTTATTTTATCAATCAACATTTGTTGAATAGCAAGAATTTTTTCTTCAATGCTTACTACATATTCCATTTTTTTTTCTTCTAAAAGCTCCATCGGCTTATTTTTAACAATCAATTCTTGAAAAATTGTTTGCAAAATTACAACTGTTATTTTTTTTGGCGGAGAAAAAATATTAACATCAGCTAAAATAGCCTGCTGATTAAATTCGCGAGTAAACATAAACTTTTTTTTGCCAATCATCTCTTCAAGCAATTTAGTCGCTTCCAAAAATTCTTTATACATTAATAACTGATGTTCAAATTCTTCAATCTCAAGCTCTTCTTCTTGAAAAAGATAAGGCAAAAGCGCTTTAGATTTAATCAGTAATAATTTAGTGGCTATTACTAAAAAATCAGCCAATTCATCTGGCTTAATCCCATGAACACTTTTAATATATTCAATATACTGATCAGCAATTTTAGCTAAACTAATTTCAGTAATATCCAATTCTTCTTTTTCAATTAGTTTCAACAACAAATCCAACGGTCCTTCAAATTTGTTTATTTTAATATGCATTAAAAATAATAATTAAAAAATGAATTAATAATATTTATAATTTCTTTAAAACATTTTATCTAAATATAATTGTAAAATCAACATAGCGGCCACTTCATCTCTTGAAGCTTTAACCTTCTTGTCGCCAATTAAAGCATCTCCTGCTTTGCTAGATAATCTTTCGTCAATTAATTCAATTTGTAAATTGCTTCTATCTTTTAAATCTTTAATAAATTTATTATATTTCTCATTCGTAATTTGTAATTTGTAATTTGTAATTGACAAAGGCTCGCCAATAATCACTATATCTATTTTTTCATCATTTATTATTTGTAATACTTTTTCTATATTTTCTACTGTCTTAAATGGCACTGCAATTTTAGTTTCACTATCACCGACAGCTAAACCAATTCTTTTTTCTCCCCAATCTATTCCTAAATATCTTTTTTCTAACTTAAAATTATTCATACTTTGTCAATATTTCGTACCCATTTTTAGTAATTAAAACAGAATGTTCAAAATGAGCGCTCAAACTATTGTCAGCGGTTAAAAAAGAAAACCCGTCTTTGCCACTCTTAATCCTCCAACCACCAGCATTAACCATTGGCTCAATAGCTAAAACCATTCCTTGCTTTAAAATTATTTTATTATTTTCAGCTACATTATAATTATGAACTTGCGGATCTTCATGAACATCATGACCAACGCCATGACCTACTAATTCACGCACTACAGTAAATTTATTTCTGCGAACATAATTCTCAATAGTTCTGCCAATACTGTTTAAAGTATTACCAGGCAAAATCTGTTCAATTCCTAATCGCAAAGCCTCTCTAGTTACATCAATTAATTTTTGCGCTTCAAGACTAGTTTTTCCAACAGGAACTGTCATGGCCATATCAGTATAATATCCACACTCAGCAGTATTGGCATAAAATGGATATTCCATCCCTAAATCCAATCCGATAATATCCCCCTGCTTTAATTCTTGTGAAGGCAACGTTGGAGAATGAACAACTTCACTATTAATGGAGGCACAAAGTGCAGTAGGATAAGAAACTGAATCATATTTAGATTGATAGCCCTTAAAAGATGGGCGACCACCAACTTGACTAATTAAATCACAAGCCATTTTTTCTAAATGACCTGTAAAAACACCTGGCTTAACTTCTGCAATTAACTTTTGCATAATTTGCGCCAAAAGCTTGCCACCTTCACGCATCATCTTTATCTCTTTTTCATTTTTAATAGTTACCATATCTATAATTACAATATTATTAATTTCAATTCTTTTAATTTCTGCAAAATTTCTTTATGTATTTTAGCTATTGGTTGCTCTCCGTTTATTTTTATCAATTTACCAATCTGTTGCCAATAATCAAATATTGGTTCGCTATTTTGATGATATATTTTCAAACGATGATTAATAATTTTAGGCTCATCATCATCTCTAATAAATAACTTCTGACGACAAACATCGCAAATCCCCTTATTTATTGGCGGATTATATTTCAAATGATAAATTGCTCCACAAGAACATACCCTTCTTTGACTCAATCGATGTTTAATTTCTTTATCACTTACATCCACAAGTAATGACACAACTTGGTCATTCTTTTTTAAACACTTTTCAAACATATTTGACAAAGCTTTTTGTTGTTCAATATTTCTTGGATAACCATCAAAAATAAAACCTTCTGTTTTTTGCTTCAAACTTTTAGCAACTAAATCAATCAACAATTTATCAGGAACTAATTTACCCGCTTTCATATATTTTTCCGCTTGTTTTCCTAATGGACTTTTCAATGCAGTTTCAGAACGCAACAAATCGCCAGTAGAAATTTTTTTCCAACCAGTTTTCTGTGATAGCAAATCAGCTTGAGTGCCTTTGCCTGATCCAGGAGGACCAAAAAAAATTAAAATAGTTTTCATGTAAATTATATTTTATATTTTGAATTTTGAATTTTGAATTTTGAGTTTTGAGTTTTGAGTTTTAAAATCGTATTTTTCAAAATCCTATTATCGGCTTAACTCCGCCTGGTTTTTTAAAACTAGATGGAGAAATTTTAGTAGTATTTTTATTAAAATTTGACGCAAAACCCGTTGTCTGAGAATTTCCCACTCCTATTCCTAAATTTCCTGCGTTTCCTTTAACTCCAGCGCTAGTTCCAACTCCAACTCTTCCCAATATTGCTGTTTCATTCCCTTGTCTGCTAAATCTATTTCCAAATCTATATTTACTTTCATCTTTATTTAAAGTTGAAACCTCTTGCGCGCGTACCATACCAAACTTTAAATTTCTATTAATCTGCCCTGAATTTATTTCAGTTTTTTTTTTGGATTTGGCTCAAGCACACTTAAATATCTCTGTCTTTTTCCCTCTTCAATCCCAGTAGCTTTTAATCCCTTATTAATACTACTAGCTGTTTTTCCACCATAAGCTAATTTAGCAATTACAGCTTTATTTGCTGACCCACCAAATTTACTACTACTAATTTTACCAACATCTACTCGAGAAATTTTTGCCATAAAATTATTTATTTATTTTATTAAAAAACATACTAATATTATATCACAAACTCCACTAATTTTACCAAAACATAACCACTATATTCCGCATTTTAATATCTCTCAATCCAACTTAATAAATTTTTGCCTGGACAAGCGGTTTTTGCTCCAAGTACTTGGCAATGACCTAAAATATTATCATTTTTTATATTATAATCTTTTTTTAATCTTTCTACTATTTTTTCTAAAGACACTAATTGTTTTTCTGATGGTTGTTCTATCTCAAAATTTCCAGATAAACAAATGCCAATAGCTTTAGAATTCATATTATCCGCTCTACAATGAGCTCCGTAATCTGCGTCTTTTCTTGTTTGACGAATAATCCCATTTCCTGCAATAAAATAATGATAACCCACATACCAACCCAGCGAAGATTTATAATTAAACAATTTTTGATGAACTTTATTTATAGCATTTAAAGTAGTTTTATCTCTTGCTGTAGCTGAATGATGAATAATAATAAAATCATTTGTTTTCATAGTAGCCTTTTTAAACCATTTGATTAATCACATTTCCTCCACTACTTCAATCCCCAAAAGCTCTAGTCCATTAATAATTACTTGCCTTATTGCTGTAATTAAAGCTAACCTAGCTTCCATAATTTCTTCTTCAGCTTTTAATATTTGTACGCTATGATAATAATCATTAAATTCTTGCGCCAACTCAAATAAATATTTAGCAATTTCAGCTGGATCATAATTTTTTCCTGCCACTTCCACAATTTCCGGATATTTTGCTAATTTCATAATCAACTGACGCTCTTTGCTTTCACCTAAATTATTAAAATCAATTGTTTTTGCGCTTTTTTGTTTTTGCGCTTTTTTGTTTATTGAATTTATTCTTGCTACAGTATATTGCAAATAAGCTGATGTAAATCCATCAAACCGTAAAGCCTGTTCAATATCAAAAACGATTACTTTGTCAGCGCTTATTTTTGTCATTTCAAATTTCAAAGCACCAATTACAATTTTTTCAGCAACTTGATTAATTTTTTCTTCACTCCAATCAATATGTCGCTTTTTAATTTCTGATATAGCTTTTTCCAAAGCTTGTGTATGTAAATCTTCATAAGTAATAACATTTCCTGTTCGCGAAGACATTGTTCCGTCTGGCAATTTTACAAATTCATAACTCAAATGCTTCATTTCTTGTTTAAAGCCTAACAATTCTAAAACTTTAAATAATTGCTTTAAATACAAACTTTGCCTAGCATCAACAACATAAATTGATTTATTAATTTTATATTTTTTAAATTTTTCAATTGCTAAAGGAATATCAGCGACAGGATATAATGCCGTGCTATCACTTCGTAAAAATAACAAAACTCCCAAATTAAATTTTTCTAAATTAGCAATAATAGCGCCTTCGCTCTTAACTAAAAAAAACTTTTGATAAAAATTGGAAACCATGTCAAGTCCTTCATTTATAAATTCGCTCTCATAAAAAATTTTATCAAACTTTATTTTTAATTCTTGATAAATTTTATCAAAACCATCTATACTCCATTGTCTTGTTTTTTTCCATAACTGATAATCATCGCCTTGCCTGCTTTCTATATTTTTCATAATCAACCCAACTTCTGCTTTAGCCTCTTTATTTTTTTCAAGCTCTTTGCAAGCTCGCGCATAAACTTTTCCCAAAAAATACCCTTTATCCTCCGCTTCTTCTTCTTTATAAAAAGTCTTATAAGCCCAAATTGTTTTAGCAGTATGAATACCAAAATCATTAATATAAGAAACTGGAATTACTTCATAGTCATTAGCTGATAAAATTTTAGCAACACTATCACCATAAAAAATATTTCTTAAATGACCAACATGATATTCTTTATGAGTATTGGCATTAGAAAATTCAATCATTACTCTTTCTTTATTGCCAGATTTATTTAATCCATACGATTGCTTTTTACTTAAAATTTCTTCAATAACCTCTGTTGTTAATTTTGATTTATCTAAAATAAAATTTAAATAAGGCCCGATAGCCTTAGTTGTTAAAATAACATTATCTAATTTAATTTTTGAAGTTAAAAACTCCACCATTTCTACTGATGTTTTTTTAAAATTTTTGGCCAATTCAAAACAAGGCAAACTTAAATCACCAAAATCTGGATTAGGCGGATAAACTAAATCATCTGCCTTAACAACATCTTTTTTTATCGCCTTATTTATCGCTTCAGCAATATTTTGTTTTATTTTTTGCAAAATAGACATATAAAAAAATTATGAGACAACTTTTTCAACTTCCCTTATGCCACAACCTAAAAACTTTTGTCCCAACTCTTTAAATTTATTCGCATCATCAGTAGTATAAAAAACTAATTTTTTATTTTTACCTAATTTTTTTTCTAAATTTTTATGTTTTTCTAAATATATTACTAATTTTTTCGCCACCACAGTCGCTGGATTAATAATTTTCACATTTTTGTCCATAATTCTAATAATATCTTTTATTAAAAATGGATAATGAGTGCAACCTAAAATCAATGTGTCAATTCGCTTAATTTTCAACGGTCGTAAATATTTTTTTAAAATCATTCTGGTCTCAGGTTTTTCAACCCAGCCTTCTTCAACCAATGGCACAAGCAAAGGGCATGCTTGCTGGTAAATTTTCAAATCACTTTTTAATTTTTCTAATTCTTTTTTATAAACTCCGGAATTTATAGTAGCCTTGGTGCCAATTATACCAAGCCGATGATAACGGCTTAAACTTATTGCCTCTTCAACAATCGGTGCGACAACTCCTAAAACTTTTTTATCAAAATAATTTTCCACAGGACTTTTGAGTAATTCACGAAGTTTTTTTTCTTGAAATATTTTAGCAAATAAATTTCAAATAATTATCTTGATTGATAATTTCAAAACTTGCGTTAGCATAAGCTTCTAACCAATCTTTCGGAGGTTTTATTTTTTTGTTACCCCATTTTATTTCATAACCAAAAAGACAACCAGATCGTTCTTCAATTAAATCAATTTCTTTTTGATCATAAGTCCGCCAAAAATAATTATTAGAATAAATATCAAGATATTCTTGTTTTTTCAACCGTTCTGCTATCAAATAATTTTCCCAAAGCGCGCCAATATCATCGCGTAGATTTAATGGATTAAAATTATTAATAAGAGCGTTACGAATACCATTGTCATAAAAATAATAACGTTTATTTTTAGTAATCTCTTTACGTAGATTGCGACTAAAACCTGGCAAAGAAAAAAGAACAAAACATTTTTCCAAAAGGTCAAGATATTTTTCAATGGTATTTTTATTTATTTCCAATTGAGACGCCAACTCAGTAAAGGAGACTTCATGTCCGATTTGAAAAGCAATTAAACGGAGAAGATTTGAAATTTTATTAGAATGTCTAATATTTTCCAATTCCAGAATGTCTTTATAAAGATACGAACTTATTATTTCTTTAAGATAACGCTCTCTTAAAGCATTATCGGTTGTGATGACAATTTCCGGATATGATCCATAGATTAAGCGATTTTCTAAATTAGACTTTGTTTCTATTAAATTTTCTATTTGATTAATTTCTAATTGAGCCAAAGGAAACAGGCTCAGCGTAAATTTTCTACCGACCAAAGGCTCTCCTATTTGATTTGCTAAATCAAAAGACGATGATCCTGTAGCAATAATTTTTAAACCTTTGATATTATCAACCATAATTTTTAAATTAAGACCAATGTTTGGGATTTTTTGCGCTTCATCAATAACTATTAACTTATTATCACCAACTAAATTTTTTAGCTTGACTATTGATTGTGTATCTACTTTTTCTCGCACATCTATATCGTCGCCGTTTAAAAGTAGAAATTTTTCTTTATAAGCAGAGAGATAATTGTTGATTAGAGTTGTTTTTCCAGTTCGTCTTGGACCATAAATTACAATAACTTTCTGTGAAGTAATTATTTTATGTAATTTTTCCAGCAATTTTTGTTTAATATACATATTATTATAAATATAGTTAATATACTGACTGTATTCTATAAAATTTAGTTAATACTGTCAAGAATAATTAACCCATGACTTTTACAAACCCCCTTTTGCCTTTTTGAATTAAAACTCCTTCTTTAATAATCTTTATTTCTTTATTTATATCTTTTACTACTTCGCTATCAACTTTTACTCCACCCTGTTCAACTAATCTTCTAGCTTCGCTCTTACTCTCAGCTAATTTTATCTCCACCAATAAATCAATTAATTTCCAATTTGCGATTGACAATTTGTAATTAATAATTGAATCTGGTATTTCTTTTTTTTGCACAGTATCTTCAAAATGTTTTTGCGCTTTTTGCGCGTCTTTTATTCCTTTTATTGTTTTGACTATTTCAAATGCCATTCTTTTTTTATAAAGCATCGGATTCTCGCCGTTTTCTAATGATTTTCCAATATTTTTAATAATATCCATTGAAACATCAGTTAATAATTCTAAACCGCTTAAAATTGCTGAATCTTGATAAGACATTGCTTTTCCATACATATCCTCCGCGCTATCGCCCAAATTAATGCCATTCCCTTTCGTTTTGCTCATGGTAATACCATCTGGCGCGTCCATCATTTTATTGGCACGAATAAATTTTTCTTTGTTTAAATAACTTTTGCATAAATCACGCCCAACTAACATATTGAATATCTGGTCTGTCCCTCCTATTTCAATATCAACTTTCATTGCAACAGAATCATAACCTTGCATTAACGGATAGATGAGTTCTTGTAAATGAATATCTTTATTTTCTTTTACTCTTTTTTTAAATAAGTCGCGAGCAAGCATTTGCGCGACTGTCATTTGCGACATTAATTTTATTAAATCATTAAGTTTTAATTCTGAAAGCCATTTATAGTTTTGTTCAAAACGCACCGGATTTTCTCCGTCAAAATCAATTAATTGTCCAGCTTGTTCTTTCCAGCCAGCCATATTTTTTTTAATTTGTTCATCAGTTAAAATTTTTCTAGTTGTGTCTTTATCTGGATCGCCAATTTTAGCTGTAAAATCACCAACTAAAAAGATTATTTCGTGTCCAAGTTCTTGCAAGATTCGTGAAGCGCGAATTCCAATAGCATGTCCAACATGCAAATATGGTCCTGTTGGATCAAATCCTTGATAAACGCGCAATCGCTCGCCTGACATTAATTTTTTACGCAAAGCATCAGTAGTCGGATAAATTGCCTCCACTCCCCGCGTTAAAAATTCATTAATTTTTTTTTCATCAACTATAATTTTTGACATATATTTACTTTAAAAAGTTATTTCAATAACATACTATAAATTTAAAATTTAAGATTTAAGATTATTTAATTCTATTTTATAAAATTTTAATTTTTCTTTTTCTATTTCAACAATATTAGCTGGCGCTTTATCTATAAATTCTTTATTTGATAATTTTTTTTCTAAATTTAAAATTAATTTTTCTAATTCAATGATTCTTTTGTTATTTTTTTCTTGTTCTTTTTTTTCATCTTTCGCGCCAATTAAATAAATTTCAATATCATTAACAACAATACGAATCATTTGATCGTTTTGCGTTTTAATAGAATTAGTATTTTCTATTTCTAATTCATTAATATTTGTTTTTAAATTTTTAATTAACTCTTTATTTTTTTCAATTAAATCAATATATTTTCCAGCATAAATTATTGCTTTAATTTTTTTACTTGGCTCAATTTTGTTTTCCGAACGAGCATTACGAATAGCAATAATTATATTTTTAATTACTTCAAAATCATTTTTATAAATTTGATTTTTTTTAATTGTTAATTCGTAATTCGTAATTTGTAATTGACTCGGCCATTTTTCAATCATTAACATTTTATCATTATTAATTTCTTGATAAATTACTTCAGTTATAAAAGGAATAAATGGATGCCAAAGTTTTAACAAATTTTCCAAAATATAAAATAATATTTTATTTTTTTCTTCATTTTTTTCAAACTTGCTAACTTCTAAATACCAATCAGCAAAATCATTCCAAGTAAATTCGCGTAATCTTTCACCAGCCTGTGAGAAATTATATTTCTCTAAATCGTCATCAACTTCTTTAATTAAATTATTAAATTTACTCAAAATCCACTTGTCCGCAGAAGAAGCTAAGCTTCCAAAAAATACAGAACTAAGTCTCGGGTACCCGAGACTTAGTTCT
>JAURWF010000010.1 GCA_030655095.1 bacterium | reverse complement strand
TAATTGGATTAAAAAAGAGAATAAAGATATAAAAAAATTACAATTAGCTACTTTAATGAGGCTACCAGCAATGGTCTAAGGGCAAAATAGCCTTAATTTGTCTGATTTATTAAATTGTTAAAGGGCTTTTTAGACAGCCTGCAGAGCCCGGAGAGCGGGAATCTAGGGTCTATTAGTATAAATATGAATATTATTATTAAGATTATTAATCTAAAAGACAATCAAATTGATGTAAATTTCAAATTATATGAATGAGAAAAAATTTCAAAAAATAAAAGATATAGCTGAAAAAGAAATTAGTAATACTTCTGATGTAGCACATGACATGAGTCATGTTATGCGTGTATATAATCTTGCTTTGAATATAGCAAAGCAAGAAAGTAATGTTGACATTGATGTTTTGCAAGCCGCCATTTTATTGCATGACATTGGTGGGCATAAAGAAATGAGCGATCCGAGCGGAAAAACTGATCATGCTATTGAAAGCGCAAAAATGGCAGAGCCGATTTTAAAAAAATTAGATTTTACTTCAAAACAGATTAAACACATTCAGGATTGTATTATTTCGCATCGCTATAAAACAGAGAACAAACCTGAGACCATCGAAGCAAAAATTTTATTTGATGCTGATAAGCTAGATTCTATTGGCGCTATTGGAATCGCTCGTGCATTTTGTTGGATTAGTAAAAATAATGCCAATATTTATAAAAAAGTTGATATTAATGAATATATTAAAGAGAACTTGAGCGGTAAAATAAATGGTAGAATTCAAGATAAAACAAAACATAGTCCTCAAATAGAATTTGAAACAAAAGTCAAATTTTTAATTGATAAATTATTTACTAAAACGGCTAAAAAAATTTGCCAAGAAAGAGTAATCTTTTTTGAAAATTTTTTAAATCGTTTAGAACAAGAAATTAACGGAGAGTTATAAGTGGCGATAAGTCAGATAGGTTTTGTGGGATGATAATTAAAATATTGATAAACCCTTATTTCCATTATAATGGAAATATATCCATTTAAATGGAAAAGTAATTTTAAAAAAAATAAAAGGGGCGTAGATTCTTTGGTCTTGTAAGAATGTGTTATAATAATATTTATGATTAAGAATTTAGATGGTATAAAAAAATTGACGCCAGACGAGGTGAAAAAATCTCGTGAGATAGTTTTAGATTTTATTGGAGAAAATGAAGCTATTAATAATTTTGCGTTAGAAAATAAAATAAAGTCGCAAGACGTTGTTTTTGATAAGATTAAAAAAGTAGATGGAATTACAAAAGGAAAAGAAAAAAATATAGAAAAATTAGAAAAATCAGAAATATTAGAGACAGAAGAAAAATTTAATAAACAAGAGGACGATATTATTTATCAGGAAAAACAGAAGTTGATAGAAGAAAAAAAGAAACAACAGCGACTACTTGAGGAGCAAGAATCTTTAAGGCAGTTTAGAGATAAAGAAGAAAAATTAAAAGAGAAAGAGTTGAAAAACAAACAAGAAAAAAATCAAAAAGAGCAATTTAAAAAAGAGCAGATAAAGAAACTAGAAGAAGAAAAACTGAAATTGGAAGAAAAAAATTTATTAAAACGAAAATTAGAGCAAAATAAGCAATTAAAAAAACAAGAGAAAAAAAATAATTTAATTAAAAAAGTAAATAAATTTAAGAAAAAATTTAATTTTAAAATATCATTAATTCTGAAATTTTGGCATAGTTATTTTAAAAAAATAACAGTAAGTTTAATGATGTTATTTTTGTTATTAATAATTTTTTATATTATTTTTTGTGAGATTGTTTTGAGTTTTGGTGTTGATAATAAGTTAGTTAGACAAGTTGCTAAATATTTATTTGTTCCAGCATTAATTTCTAATGCAGGAATGGTTGATTATTATAGCTATAAAGACAAACTTGTTGATAAATCAAGTGTTTGGGGAAATAATATAGACATTAGATCAACTGTTAAAAATGATTTATTGAAAAAAATATTATATAAAAAATTAGCTAGAGAATATGGATTAACAACAGGTGATAATAATTTAATGGTTGATTTAGAAAAAAGAATAGTTATTGATAAAGAAAAAAATCAAAGTAGTTTAGCTAGAATTGCTAAAATTAATGA
Organism: bacterium; assembly: GCA_030655095.1. Taxonomy (GTDB): domain Bacteria; phylum Patescibacteriota; class Patescibacteriia; order Patescibacteriales; family GWC2-42-12; genus JAHITL01. The sequence goes on along the minus strand of JAURWF010000010.1, from coordinate 251 downwards.
TTTAATAAAACAAGGAAAAACTTTTGAAGAAGTTAAAAAATATAGCGATGAATTTGAGTCAGGAGTTTATATGGAAAATGATTTAGCTCAAGAAAAATTTGGCAAGTTAATAATTTATTTATCAGTAGGGCAAATAAGTGGCATATTGGTTGGTGATAGTGGTTATTATCTAATCAAAAAAAATACTCAAAATGACAGTTCAATTAATATATCTTATGTTTTTATTAAAGCTATAACGTTAAATGATTATA
>JAURWF010000009.1 GCA_030655095.1 bacterium | reverse complement strand
CAAAAAGCAAATAATTTTCTATGCAGAGGAAAACCAAAAGTCAAAATTGAATTTGGGCTTTCTTGTATTGCTCATAACCTCGTTAAAATATCTAATTGGATTAAAAAAGAGAATAAAGATATAAAAAAATTACAATTAGCTGCTTTAATGAGGCTACCAGCAATGGTCTAAGGGCAAAATAGCCTTAATTTGTCTGATTTATTAAATTGTTAAAGGGCTTTTTAGACAGCCTGAGCCGGCGGATTGCGAAAGAGTGGGTGCGCTTTTCAAAATAAAAAAAACAGCCAGTTGGTGCGATGAGTTGGTGAACTTTTAAGTTCCAAATAAGATACAATCCCGAGAGTATTCAAAGGATGGTGGCACAGATGACTCATCGCGCATTTCTTCGTTGCCAACGTGAATGTCAACTCCGACGACAAGCTTAACGTGAATGTCAATCAGTTTGAGAACTCCAATGTTTGGAATGCCGAGAATCGCCATCGCGTTGTGGTTCCGAAACTTGCTGTTTCTCTCATCCATTATCGGGTGAGAGTTTTCTTTTGCAGAAGTCCTTTTCTCCAACCGCCAAGCATGCGTCCGATTTCTTCAAGCTTTTTTGAAAGCTCTATGTATTTTTCGGTTGGTATAAGCTTGCTTTCCCATGTGAGCTGAACAAAAAATTTTAAAACATCAAGACGCGATGAGGTTTTGGTTAATAAGATTATTTTTTGTTCGGGCGCTAAATACGAAGCGGTAAAATTTAATTCCAAGACTTCAATAAATGTTTGAGAAATTTTTTGTCCGATGCTAAAACGTTCGGTTTTGGGAAAATTACGATGCAGGGCTTGCCAATATTGATATGCCTCTTTTTCTTTATTGATCACGATTGGCAGGGGAGGAGCATTAAAAGTCGAATTTTTATGAAAATCCAATTGATCCATAAATTTGAAGATATTATTAGTTTAGAAAATTTATTAAAGGCATGGAAAGAATTTTTAAAAGGCAAGCAAAATAAAAAAGATGTTCAGGAATTTTCTATGTATTTGATGGACAATATTTTTTCGCTCCACAGTGACCTTATTAATCATATCTATAAGCACGGAAGTTATCAAGCATTTAAAATTAATGACCCTAAGCCCAGAGATATTCATAAAGCAACAGTTCGCGATAGATTATTGCATCACGCGATTTACAGGATTTTGTATCCATTTTTTGATAAAACTTTTATCGCTGACTCATATTCCTGTCGTCTAAATAAAGGAACACATAAAGCAGTTAATAAGTTTCGTAAATTTGCATGGAAAACAAGTAAAAATAATACAAGGACTTGCTGGGCGCTAAAATGTGATATTAAAAAGTTCTTTGCCAATATTGATCATAATATTTTGATTAGCATATTGCAGAAATATATTCCAGATGAAAATATTATTGAACTTTTAAAAAATGTGATTAGGAGTTTTTCTTCTGAAAAAGATAAGACTATTGGTTTACCATTAGGAAATCTGACCTCGCAACTGTTCGTTAATATTTATATGAATAAATTTGATCAGTTTGTTAAGCATAAATTAAAAGCCAAATATTATATTCGCTACGCTGATGACTTTGTAATTTTTTCAGCAAATAAAAAATGGACAGAAAAACAAATTGGGCTAATAAAAAAATTTTTAAGTCAAGAGCTAAGATTAGAATTGCATCCAAATAAAATTTTTATTAAAACCATTGCTTTGGGCATTGATTTTCTCGGGTTGGTTAATTTTTCTGATTATCGGATCTTGCGGACAAAAACAAAAAGAAGAATATTTAGGAAAATTAAGTTAAACAAGACGAAAATGGAAAGTAAAATTATTACGGAAGAATCATTTAATCAGTCATTGCAAGCATATTACGGAATACTTAGACATTGCAACGGGCATAAATTAAAAATAGAAGTTGATAAAATTGTTAAAGATTTTTATTAAAATTTTTTCAAAGTCCGATCCCGCTATTCTTAAAATATAAATAATGGAATGCGGGATTATTTTAAAATTCGCAATTGTTGCTATTTTCTTTTAGCCATTTTATTTTTTCTTTATAATCGGGCATTGTCATTTTTACTATAGTCCAAAATTTTTTTGAATGATTAAGTTCAATTAAATGAGCTAATTCGTGGATGCAAACATATTCTAATACTTCGTTTGGCGCAAAAAGCAATCTTGTTGAAATATTAATATTTCCTGCGCTAGAGCAACTGCCCCAGTTTGATTTATTATGTTTAAAAGAAATTTTATTTATTTCGCGTTTTTTGAAGTAATTTAATATTTTATTAAAAGTTGTTTTGTTTATTTTTTGATTAAAATGTTTTTGATTTAATTCTTTAATTTTATTTTGAAGTTCAGGTAATCTTTGTTTAGCTATACTTCTGCTCAACAATATTGATATACTTTTACTTCGTTCTTCTTTAGAAAGATTTTCAGGAATAGATAGATTAATTATTTCATTAATTATTGATACTGAGCTATATTTTCTATCTTTAAATTCTAGTTTAAGAAAATATTCAATATTACCGACTTTTATTATATCTCCATTTTTATATTCTTTTTGAATTTTTGGTTCAAATCTTTTAGGATTTTCTAAAATCTTTTCTTCAGCCCAATTTTTAATTCTTATTAATTCTTTATTAATTTTTTCTTTATTTAAAAAATAGGGTATTCTTATATTAATACCATTTTTACTAATTGAAGTTCTGATGTGGCTCTTTTTTCCTTTGCTAATTTTTACTAGATAATTAATTCCACTAATTTCCCAAAAATAATTTTTTATAGATTGTTTCATTTATTTATGTTTATTATACAGCTTGCTTTTTTTTGCAACAAGTTAATTTTGTGGTAGGATTATATTTATGAAAATAGATTGGTTAAAAATAACAGAGCATTTTTATTTTACCCGCAAAAATTTAACAGATATTTGCTGGCATTTATTAAGTTTTTTATATATTAGAGTTTATTTAATTATTGCTTTGGTTTTGAATATATTTAATTGGGTATTTGTTTATTATATTAGCTCTATAATAAGTCAAAATTTAGTAATATTACATTACAATGTTAATTTTGGCGTTAATTTGATTGGTGATATTTCTAAAATGTATATTATCCCTGCAGTTGGTTTATTTTTTATTTTATTAAATTTATTATTAATAATAAATATTTATAAAGAAAATAAATTTGTTATTCATCTGTTATTAGTTTCATCTATTGTTGTTAATTTATTTCTTTTAATGAGTGTAATGGCTTTATATTTAATTAATTTTAGGTAGTCAGTCAGTTAGCTTTTAGCTTCTTGGACGTTTACTAAAAAGCTAAAAAGCTACAACCTAAAAAGCTAAATTTATGTTTGATTTTTATATTGCGAAAATTTTATTGTTAACAGCGTTGGCTTTTGTTTTTACTATGGCTTGGACACCATTATTAACTCATTTTTTGTATAAATATAAATTAGGAAAACAAATTAGAAATAGTGGCAAAACTCCGATTTTTAGTAAATTACATGCTCATAAAAGTGGCACTCCAACAATGGGCGGATTGCTTGTTTGGGTAACTGTTCTAATTTTTTCAGTTTCATTTTTTTATTTTGCTAAATTTTTGCCAGGAGAATTTTTAAAAAATTTAAATTTTCTTTCTGGAAAACAAACTTTATTGCCGCTTGGAGTTTTAGTCGCAACAGCTTTAGTCGGTTTGTTTGATGATTGGCTAGATGTTAGAGGTAAGGGGCTTTCTGGTGGTGGAGGTTTAAATGTTTATCATCGTTTAATAATTTATACTATAATCGCTTTAGTCGGTGCTTATTGGTTTTATTTTAAATTAGGCTGGGATATTTTTCATGTTCCATTTTTGGGTGATTTTCAATTAGGCTGGTCATATATTTTAATTTTTGTTTTTGTTATTATTGCCACTGCTTTTTCAGTTAATGAAACTGATGGATTAGACGGTTTGGCTGGCGGAACATTACTTATTGCCTTTGGAGCTTTTGGTGTAATTGCTTTTGTTAATGGCAAGTTTGATTTAGCCACTTTTTGTGGGGTAATTGTCGGGGCTTTGTTAGCTTTTCTTTGGTTTAATATTAGTCCAGCAAGGTTTTATATGGGAGACACAGGAGCTATGAGTTTGGGTGTAACTTTAGGCGTTATTGCTTTTCTCACTAATTCAGTTATGATTTTGCCTGTTATTGGTTTGATTTTTGTAATTGAATCGGGATCAGTTATTATTCAGATGATCTCAAAAAAAATGTTTAATAAAAAAGTTTTTATTTCAACTCCGATTCATCATCATTTTGAAGCTAAAAATTGGTCTGAACCAAAAATAGTTATGCGTTTTTGGGTAATAGCAGGAGTAAGCGCTTTTATTGGTTTGATTATTTTTTTAGTAGATAAAAGTTAGTTTATAAAGTCTATAAAGTCTATGAAGTCATTATTATTATTTAATTTTATACTAAATGTAGTATTTAGAGGTAGGCGCAACTAGTCTAATTTATGTCTAACTGGCGAAGATCAATTAATATACTATTAGGTGTTTCAAAAGATAGAGCAGGTGATAAAGGCTTGATTTGTTTGGTTGGTGTAATTATTATTTTTGGTTTAATAATGCTTGCTAGCGCTTCTTCTGTAGCTTCTTATAATGTTTATGGCGATAGTTATTTTATTTTTAAACGTCAAATATTTTTTCTAATTTTAAGTTTATTTGTTTATTGGTTCTTTTCTAAAATTGATTATCATAAATGGAAAAAATATGCTTTTTTTATGTTGATTTTTTCCATTATTTTATTGACATTGGTTTTTATTCCTGGATTGCGTGGTGATTGGGGGACTGCTAAAAGTTGGATTAATATTTTTGGTTTTTCTTTACAGCCTTCTGAATTTGTTAAGATTACTTTTCTGCTTTATTTAGCAGCTTGGCTAGAAAGTAGAAAAAATAAGTTAACAGAAATTACTCAAGGAATCGGCCCTTTTTTAATTGCTTTTAGTGTTCTTGCTTTGTTAATGTTGCTTCAGCCAGATGTCGGCACTTTATTTATATTAACTTTAACATCATTTTTAGTATATTTTGTAGGAGGTGGCAATATTAAGCATATTCTATTTATTGTTTTAATTGGTATTTTGGCTTTAGCTATTATGATTCATTTTAAGCCTTATCAAGCTGATCGCTTTAGATGTCTTATTGATTCTAATTATTCTCGACAAGATACTTGTTATCAAATTAACCAATCTTTAATAGCAGTTGGTTCTGGCGGTTTGTTTGGTAGGGGATTGGGAGCATCTAGGCAAAAATATTCATATTTACCAGAGGTAAGCGGTGATTCAATTTTTGCTATTATTGGAGAGGAGACTGGCTTGATTTTTTCTGCTATTTTGGTAATTTTATATTTACTATTATTTTATAAAGGATTTTTAATATCCAAGAGTGCTCCTGATAATTTTGGTAAAATTTTAGCAATTGGAATGGTTGGCTGGATAACTTTTCAGGCATTTATTAATATTGGCGGGATGATTAATTTAATCCCAATGACAGGAGTTCCTTTGCCCTTTATTAGCAGAGGGGGTTCATCTCTTATGTCAGCATTAGCAGCAATAGGGATTTTAGTTAATATTAGCAAACAAACAAAAAGTCTATAAAGTCCATAAAGTCTATAAAGTCTGTAAAGTCTGTAAAGTTCATAAAGTCGAAAGTTGATTTAGGAGTTTATTTTGTAATGATTAATAATTAATAATTACGAATTATGAGTTAATGAGATAAAAAGTAAGGCTTAATCTATTAACGTTTGACAATATTATTGTGACGCGTTAATATAACAATGTTTATGATAAAAAGTTTTAAATGCAAAGAAACTCAAAAAATATTCAATAGAGAATATTCGCTTAAATTGCCGTCTTCAATTCAAAGAACAGCAATGCGCAAACTTTGGATGATTGATGCCGTTAATTCAATAAATGATTTGCGAATACCGCCAGCTAATCGTCTAGAAAAATTAAAAGGCGAAAGGAATAAACAGCATAGCATTCGTATTAACGATCAATGGCGGATCTGTTTTAAATGGCATCAGCAAGATGCTTATGAAGTAGAGATAATTGATTATCATTAATTATAAAATTATATGTCTAAAAAAATTAAACCAATTCATCCAGGAGAAATATTAATGGAAGAATTTTTAATCCCTTTTAAAATTAGCCAGTATCGCTTAGCTAAAGATATTGGAGTTGCTCCGCGCAGAATTAATGAAATCGCGCATGGTATTCGCTCTATTTCCGCAGACACTGCGCTTCGTTTAGGAAAATATTTTAATATTTCACCACAATTTTGGCTTAATCTGCAATCGCACTTTGATTTGGAAATAGAAGCAGAAGAGTTATTTTATATATTAAAAAATAAAGTAAAAGTATTTGAATTTGCTATTAGTTGATAGTTCGTTGTAATAAAAAAAGCCACACTTAAAAAATTGATTTAATAAAGCGTGTGGCGGACTTTATTAAATTTTTGTCACATCTTCAATTGCCAGACACAATGTTGTGTCGTGCATTCGAGGTCTTACCTCCCATGTCTTCCCCAAAGGGAGGAAACAGTCGTAAAGGTTCTTTATCATTGCCGAGTTTTTATCGGTATCTTCAAAAAATAATAAAGCACCTTTTTTGTCCATTGTTATTATACATGGATTAGCCATTTTTATCATCACCCCCTTTTTATTTGATTTTTTATGTTAACACAAAATAAAAAAATTGTCAAGGTATTATTAACTGGTGGTGGTACTGGCGGATCTGTGGCGCCGTTGTTGGCTGTGGTTGATCAATTATCAATTACGAATTACGAATTACGAATTAATAATACTGATGAAAAAATATTTTGTGAATTTTTGTGGATTGGAACAAAAGATGGGCCGGAGAGGGAAATGATTGAGAAGGCTGGTATTAAATTTAGAGCAATTACTTGTGGGAAATTAAGGCGATATTTTTCTTGGAAAAATTTTATTGATATTTTTAAAATAAAAATAGGTTTTTGGCAGTCGCTTTTTATTTTATTAAAATGGCGGCCTGATTTAGTAATTAGCGCTGGTAGTTTTGTAAGTGTACCTGCTGTTTGGGCTGCTTGGTTTTTAGGCGCTAAAGTATTAGTTCATCAGCAAGATATTCGTTCTGGTTTAGCAAATAAATTAATGGCGCCTTTGGCAAAAGTTATAACAGTTGTTTTTGAAAAATCATTAAAAGATTATGGCAAAAAAGCTGTTTGGATTGGAAATCCAATAAGAAGTCAAAAGTTAAAAGTCAAAAGTCAAAAGTATGAAAAATATAATTTAAATAAAAACTTACCAATAGTGTTAATTCTTGGTGGGGGGACTGGGGCGATGGCGATTAATAAATTAGTTTGGGAGAGTTTGAGCGAATTAACAAAGTTTTGTCAGATTATTCATCTTACTGGAAAAAATAAAGTAATTACGAATTACGAATTACAAATTACAAATTATATAAAATACGAATTTTTAGATGTTGAGCAAATGGCCGAAGTTTATAATTTAGCAGATATTGTTGTAAGTCGTTGTGGCTTGGGAGTTTTATCTGAATTGTCATATTTAGGCAAACCAACAATTTTAATTCCTCTGCCAGATTCACATCAGGAAGATAATGCAGATATTTTTATTAAGGCGCAGGCAGCGATTGTTTTAAAACAAAAAGAATTAACATCAAAAAAACTAATTAATGAAATTGAAAAATTAATTAAAAATAAAGAATTGCAAGAAAAATTAAGTAAAAATATTAAATTGGTCATGAAACAAGGAGCTAATGAGGCAATGATAAAAATTATCAAGGAAATACTTT
>JAURWF010000002.1 GCA_030655095.1 bacterium | reverse complement strand
TCGGTTATTATTTCTATATCAACTCCATTTGTTTTTTCTAAAATTTCCATATCAGGCAAAGGATCACTATCTGAACCTCTCCAAAAAACAACAGCTTGTTTTGGAATACGAAATTTTTTAGTTAATGATGCGACAAATTCATATTTTTTTTCTACTTCATTTAATTCCTCACCTTGTCTAAACGCTTCTTTACTTAATTCCTCCCAATCAACATCTTTTAACCGCCAGCTATCATTATCAATTACATCCGCAATCATTAATTCACCATTTTGAGATATTCCAAATTCTATTTTCATATCAATTATTCTAAATCCTAAAGTGTTCCAAGCGCCTTCTAATGTCAAAAAAGCCTTTCTTAAAATTTCTTCCATTTCATTTATTTTTTCTAATCCATCATCTCCCAATATTTCATTCATTAATATTGTCTTATTAAAATTTGCTTGTTCTTCCCAAATTGGTTTTTTAGAATGAAATAATTTCCACTCATTATCTAATGGATTTAAAATAAATGGGTCTTCCTCGCCTTTTAATGGATCAAGTCCTTCTAATATTTTTTTACCATTTGTATTTATTAATTCACCCTTAGTGGTTTTCAAAAAAAATTCTGTAACTAATTTATGGAATCTATGAGGCATTTCATTTTCTTTTGAGATTAATTCGGGATGCCTTTTTAAAAAGCTACCTACTGCATATCTACGAGCAACTACTTCCAAAGGCATCATCTCACATTTTGGAGAAATAAATTCATTTGAAGAAATTTGCTCCTGAAAAGCCACTGGAATACCCGCATTCTTTAAAAGTTTAAAAACATTAGAAGTAACAATTGTTGCATTTTCCGCTTTTGATTTGAATTGCTTTGTAAAAGCTGGATCGTCAAAAGCAGTAATGTCATTTTTATTTTCAATAATTACTAAATCTGGATTATCTTTTACTCCCCAGATTATTTTTGTTTTTCCCTCTGAAATTTTTTGATCTTTTTGAAACATAAAATTTTTGTTAAAAATAAATTAATTTATAAATTATATTAAAACAAAATAACGCAATGGAATTTTTAAAGTATTTTGTTCCTGATTATATTCTAAACAATCAGATTGATCAGAAATAATAATATTATATTTGGCTTTTACTTTTTTAGCAGTTTGTATTACTTGTTGGTATTCTTTTTTTATTGCTAATTCCAACATACACTAAACATATATTCAGCGTCAAGTGCAATTAGCACTGAAATTTTAAAACCATTTTTCATTTTATCTTAGCCACTTTTCTATCAAATTTGTAGATAGTGCTTTCCCAACAAATTTTTTACCCTTCAAAAATTGTGATTTATTTATTTATTTGTTTATTATTTGTTTTTTTGTTTAGCATAAAATTTTTTTCTCTTAATAAACTTGGCTTTAAGGAATTAAATTAATGGCATTATTAGCGATAATTTTACCATAAAAATCTAATCTTCTATTAGTTTTTTCAACAATCCCCAAACTTAAATAACTTCCATCATCTGCTTTATAATCCCAAAATTTTTCAGAATCTCCTTTTTTAAAAATTTGTTCTCCTTGAATTTCTTCCGCAATTGCATAGGCATTATAGAGAAACTTAAATTTTTTATTATCAAAATTAAGTTCTGGCGGAAATGGCTGTTTAAATTGTGTTTTAATTTCTTTTACTAAAAGGAATTCATTCTCATAAATATCATCTGCAAAAACATATCCATCACTTAAAAAACATTTAATATAAAAATCTCCTTTATTAAATTTAAATTTAACCACTTCTTTAATAGTAAAAACCTTGTCTTCAATTGACAATTTTATATTTAGTTTAATTTTTGAACGAAATTCTGCTACTTGCATTTTTTTATAAAATTAATTTTATTTTTATTTCTTTTGTAATTATTTTTTTGATGATAATTTTTTATTCTTGCTACTCAGTTCTCCTGCTTTATCCGCAAATGCCTCAAAATCCCTATCTGCTTTGCTTGGCATATTTAAGCTTTTTTTGTAATATTTATCATATTCTTTTTCCGCTAATTCTTTTGCCAGCTCGTGTGAGACTTTGCCGGCATCTTTCAGGATATTTTTATTGTTAATCTGTAAAAATCCGTGGAGTTTATCTATCCAGTCCTTCATATACATTGGCACTCTCTGCATTGCCTGTCCTTCGGCAAATACAAGATATTGCTCGACGAGCCGCAGCAGTTGTCAAGAAATCCTTTACAACTGAATTTGACTGAAGTTCACCCTCTGCAAAGATATTTTTGATATGTTGGCTTATATTCTGCTTGGTCGCTTGAAAAAGCTCTGCCAACGCATTTTGCGAGAGCCAAACTGTTTCATTTTCAAAACGGACTTCAATTTTTGCTTGTCCATCATCAGTTTTATAAATAATTATTTGCGATTTCTGATTATCTTTTTTCATGGTAGATTTTTAAATTCCACCCAGAGGTTGATCTCTCTCTGGGTGAAAAATTAAATTAAATTATTTTAAAAAAAATTCAAAATTTAAAATTTAAAATTTAAAATTATTCTTTTGGCCTTATTAGATATTTCTAAAGATTTTTCTTTTGCGTCTCCAATATAATTTTCTGGATGATTTAATAAGTTTTTAATCTCCACAGGAATACTATTTATACAATTTTCTAAAACTTTATCATTTTTAGATTTAAGTTCTAATGCTTCTATTAGAGAAATATTTTTTTCTTGCGCGATTGACATAAGCTCTCTATTCACTAATTCATGCGCGTCACCATCATATCCAGCCATTTGAAGAGCAATATATAAGGGCTCAGCCAAAATTAAATGAGAACTTTTTATAAAATTATTTTGGCAAGCCTCTTTATTGATAGTAATTCTTTCTAAAAAAGTTATTCCTTCATTATTTATTTTTAATAAAGTATTAAGTTGTTGCTGTAAATTAATTAAAATTATTGGAAAATCTCTGGCTACAGAACTACCAACTAAATCTCTTTGGTGTTCACTTATTAATGTGTCAAAAACTTTTCCAAATTCATTTTTTGTGCGAAGCCACATGCCTTCTAAGTTTTCAAAATTAATTGGATTTCTTTTATGCGCCATTGTAGATGACCCAACCTGATTTTTTCCAAACGATTCAGCTACTTCCGCAATCTCACTTCTCATTAAATGTCTAGCATCTCTCCCAAATTGAGCAAGAGTAGCAGACATCATTGCGCATGAAAAAAGAAAATATGCTAAAGATTCTGGTGGTAAAATTTGTGTGCTTATTTTTGCTGGTTTTAAATTAAGTTTTAATAATAATTTTTCTTCAAAATTATTATCTCCACAAAGTCTTGAAAAACCCAATCCTTTTTGAGCATTATGCGCTCCAACTGCTCCAGATATTTTTCCAGATAAATTATTAGAATAAAAATCAATGCTTTCCCAATTATTAATAATTCTATCTAAAATTGTGGCCAACCAAAAACCTACTGTAATTGGTAAGGCATGCTGACCATGAGTTCTGCCAATTTGAATCTGGCTTGAAAAATTATTTATCAATTTACAAAAAATTTCAACAACTTTTTTAAGAGACGGTTTTAATGCGATTTGATAGGCATCTTTAAATTGCAAAATTCTTGCTGTATCTATTACATCATAACTTGTTAAAGGAATATGAATCCATTTTGCCAATTTTTTATCCAATATTTCTTGCGCTATTCTCACCCATGCCCTAACATCATGATGCGTTATTTCTCTTTCTGTTTTATCAACTTCAGTTGTTTTTATATTTAAAATTTCCTGTCTTTTTTTAGGCGTTAATTTTTTATAATCATTATCAGATATTATCCCGATTTCGTGCAGGGTATCCAATGTAGCTAATTCAACTTCTCCCACTTTTTTATATAAATTATCATAACCAAAAATAGGCGTCATTTCCCTTGGTTGATAACGAGGATTGCCAGGTAATATTAAATTTTCATTACTAGTGTTCATCCTTTAGATATTTAAAATTATAAAATTAATCATATCATTATATTCAAATAAAATAAAAGAATTTATTTAATGTTTTGTTTTGTGTACAGGCCAAACATTGCCATTAATTTTAAAATAGTTTATTATATAAAATATCAAGGAGGCGTGAGATGCCTTTTTTTTATTTATTAAAATTATAAAAATAATAAAAGTATGGAAAACAAAGAAAAAACAACTAAAGTTTTAACTGAAATTAACGAAAAAATGCAAGCAGCCACAACTGCCATGGAACAAATTAAGGAAAGATTTGGCGAAGGCGCAATTATGAGATTTGGTGATGCCAGAAAATCAGACGTTGATGTAGTTCCTACTGGTTGTTTGTCTTTAGACATTGCCCTAGGAATACTTGGAGTTCCTCGTGGACGTATTATAGAAATTTTTGGTCCAGAAGCCAGTGGTAAAACAACTTTAGCTCAACATATTATTGCTGAGGTGCAAAAAATGGGAGGTACTGCTGCTTTTATTGACGCTGAACACGCGCTTGATCCTGAATATGCCAAGAAAATAGGTATTAATATTAAAGAAATGTTAATTAGTCAACCTGACACAGGAGAACAGGCTTTAGAAATATTAGAAACATTAGTTCGCTCCAATGCAATTGATGTAGTTGTTGTTGATAGTGTAGCAGCTTTAGTGCCACAGAAAGAAATTGAAGGCGATATGGGCGATTCACATATGGGATTACAGGCGAGATTAATGAGTCAAGCTCTAAGAAAATTAACAGGCACTATTGCTAAAACTAAAACTGTTGTTATTTTTATTAATCAAATACGAATGAAAATCGGCGTCTTTTTCGGTAGCCCAGAAACAACAACTGGAGGAATGGCTTTAAAATTCTATTCTTCAGTAAGAATTGAAGTAAGACGAGCAGCCATGATTAAGCAAGGTGATAAAATTATCGGAAATAGAGTTAAGGCTAAAGTAGTTAAAAATAAAGTTGCCGCGCCATTTAGAACCTGTGAATTTGATATTATGTACAATGAAGGCATTTCTATTTCAGGCGATTTATTAGATATGGGAGTAGAGTATAGAACAATTAGCAAGAGTGGAAATTCTTATACCTTTGGTGAAATAAAACTAGGCGTTGGCAGAGAAAACGCTAAAAGATTTTTACGATCCGATAAAAAATTAATGGAAGAAATCAGAAAAAAAATCTTAACGGAAGTTAAAGCTAAAGAAATTGAATAAAACAAAAAAATTGTCATTGCGGGCTTGACCCGCAATCCAGAGCCCTGAGTTTGTCATTCCCGCAGACAGGCTGTCTAAAAAGCCCTTTAACAATTTAATAAATCAGACAAATTAAGGCTATTTTGCCCTTAGACCATTGCTGGTAGCCTCATTAAAGCAGCTAATTGTAATTTTTTTATATCTTTATTCT
>JAURWF010000065.1 GCA_030655095.1 bacterium | reverse complement strand
ATAAAAAAATTACAATTAGCTACTTTAATGAGGCTACCAGCAATGGTCTAAGGGCAAAATAGCCTTAATTTGTCTGATTTATTAAATTGTTAAAGGGCTTTTTAGACAGCCTGGGACGTGAAATGCTAAAAATATTATTATATGTTTTTGGCGTTACTTAATGCCAAAAACGAGGAGGAGACGAAAATAGTTAATTTTTTGTCTCCTCCTCACTATTATTTATTGTGATTGTTATTATCTAAAATTTTAAATTAATTATTTATAAAGATTTATGAAAACAGCAGTAATAAAAACTGGAGGAAAGCAATATGTTGTTAAAGAAGGCTTGTCTCTAAAAATTGAAAAAATTGAAAGTGAAATTGGTCAAATAATAAAGTTTGATACTTTATTAATGGTTGATGGTGAAAAATTTGATTTAGGACAACCGATTTTAGACGAAAAAGTAGAAGGTAAAATTTTAGAACATGGAAAAAACGAAAAAGTCCATGTTATAAAATTTAAAAATAAGACTAGATATAAAAGAAATGTAGGTCATCGTCAGCCGTTTACTAAGATTGAGATAACAAAGATATAGCTTGATTTGTCATTGCGGGCCTGACCTGCAATCCATTCCTTAATTAGAAAAAAAAGTATAAAAAAACAGCCTCATTACACAGGCTGTTTTTGCTTTTTTATTTTTTTTACCCCCTTTAATCTATTAATCCTCTTAAGTTAATAAGAGGGTCGTTTATTAATTCTACGACTCGGAAAATAACAATAGCGATACATAATCCTAAAATGACAACACCTATAATAGAAATATTTCTTTTAGTTTTTTTTGTCATTATTTTACCTCCTTTTTTTCTACAATTTTAATGCCAATATGGATATGATTCCAATGTTGGCTAGCTATTCTTGGTCCATTACTTACCCAACTGTTTAGCGTAAGTTTTGGGCCAAAAAATTCCAAGATTTTTATCCCAGAATATTTTAACTCGTTATTATATAGGATTCGTTGTGTCTCCTTGACGCTTTTCCCGTCAAAGACAAAATCAACAGCTCCTTTTTCCTCTGTTGATGAGTTGTGAAGAGAACCACCTCCTAGTGGCTTTCTCTTCATACTGAAAATCTCCACTATTTCTTTTGGAAATTTTTTAGTAAGTTCGTCGAGAAAAACCAAAACTACAAATTGTACATTTTCCAATTTCTCGCCATTCATAATTTTAATTTTTCCAGACTTAACTAGCTCTTCTGCTAGCATTTTCTTTCTAAAAGGCAACGATAAAGTGGCCGTTGCTTTCTCGGGAACAACAACTGGCACGGGTGTTATCGTAGTCGTTGCAACAAAAATCTCTTTTTCAATTAGAGGAACCTTTTCTAGTTCCTCTGCTTTGCTAATTTTTGTACAAAAGATCATTGTAGCTGCAATGATTAAAATCGGGAGCACTAAATTCTTCCATTTTTTTACATTTTCCACAATTTTTCTCCTTTTTCTTTTTAAATTTTTAAAGATCTATCTTAAATAAAAACTAATTACCAAATACAATGTTTGATGATTAGTTTAAAAATAATAAAAAAATAATAATTTACTATTTATCTATAGTAAATTATTATAATTTTGTCAATACCTATTTATTTTTTACTTTTTATTTTTTTTAGATCTAATAATTTTAATTAAGTCCTTGTATTCCTCCCATTTCTTGAATTTTTTTAGCCATTAATCTTTGAGTTTTTTTAATTGATTCATTGATGCAATCTTTTAATGTTTTTTCTAGATTATTTTTAGCTAAACTTTCATTAATGCTAATTTGAGTAATCTCCATATTGCCATTAATAATTATTTTAACGCCATTTTTTTCTACTGTAGTAATTTCTCCTACTAATGCGTTTTGTATTGTTTTAGCTTGATTTCTTAGATCTTTAAACTGCTTAAGTTTGTTAAACATAGATTTTATTATTAAAAATTAAAGTATTAAAAATTATTTAAAAATTAAAAATTATAAAATTAATTTTTAGTATTCTGGTGGCGCTTCTATTCCTGTTTTGTCCATATTTTTAAAACTTACTGTGTTTTCGTCAAAATATAGATTAACTTTGCCAGTTGGACCATTACGGTGTTTGGCTACATAAAGTTCTGCTGAATGTTTTTCATTTTCTGGTAAATCATCAAAATTATATCCACGATCTGCTGCTTTACGGTAGATAAACATTACTACATCAGCATCTTGTTCAATTGATCCTGATTCACGCAAGTGGGATAATTTTGGTATAGCAGGCTTGGTTTGTTCAACAGCACGTGATAATTGGGACAAGGCAAGCACAGGAATATTTAATTCTCTGGCAATGCCTTTAAGGCCACGAGTGATTTCGGAAACTTCTTGAACACGATTATCACCGTATTTGCCTCGTCCTTCCATTAATTGTAAATAATCAATAACCAAAAGACCCAATCCTTTTTCTACTTGTAAACGTCGTGCTTTGGTTCTTATCTCAATAATACTGGAATTGGCAGAATCGTCAATATAAATTGGCGCTTCTGATAGTTGACCCATTGCTTCTCCGATACGCACAAAGTCGTTGTCTTCCTCTTTGTCAGATAATTTACCAGTACGCATACGCCATAAACTTACATTAGCTTGGGCGCAAAGCATTCTATCAACTAATTGTTCTTTACTCATTTCTAAAGAAAAAATACCGATTGGCACCTTGCTTTTGATAGCTGATTGGCGAATTATATCTAACGCAAGAGAGGTTTTTCCAACACTAGGGCGGGCAGCTAAAATTATTAAATCAGATTTTTGTAAGCCAGCTAATAAATTATCTAAATCATAAAAGCCAGTTGTTAAGCCACGTAATTTACCTCCTTGTTTATGTAGTTCGTCAATTCTATCAAAAGCTTCTGTTAATAAGTTGTCAATTGGCAAGAAAACATTTTTTAAATATTTTTGTGAAACACCAAAAAGTTTTTGTTCGGCATTGTCCAAAATTTTTCCAATCTCTTCATCTTCTTGATAACCCATTTCAGAAATTTCAGCCGCAGCAGTTAGCAATCGTCGTAAAGTAGCTTTGCGTTGGACTATATCAGAATAAAAAACAACATGAGAAGATGTCGCGACGCTATTAGTTAATTCAGTTAAATAAGTCCTTCCACCAATTCCTTCTAGCTGATTTTTCTCTCCAAGTTTGCTAGTTAAAGTTAAAATATCTATTGGTTCGTGATGGACATAGAGTTCTCTCATCGCTGAAAAAATTATGCCATTAGCGTCTTTATAAAAATCTTCAGGTCGTATAGCATCAACAATTTTTATAACAGCGTTTTTATCAATTAATAAACAGCCCAAAAGAGAGCTTTCTGCTTCTAAATTTTGTGGTGGTAGTTTAGTAATGTTTGGTTTATTATTTATCATCATTCAATCGTACACTGACAGCTTATTTTTATCAAGAGGGTGCGCATCAAATCATCTAAAATGGGGCTGTTCCCTATGGGATGTGTCGCATTTAAAATACATTTATAATTTATTTGACATACAAATATCCATTGTATATACTATGGTTATATAAAAACAGTAATAAATATTAAAACTGATCAAGAAGTTAAGCAAACAGCTCAAAAATTAGCACAGGATTTTGGACTCTCTTTGAGTGCTATTATTAATGGTTACCTTAAATAATTTATTTAACACACACTTTTTATAATATTTTCAAAAGAAAAATTATAAGAAGTTAGAAAAATTTATGGATAATCAAACAAGTGATCAAGCACAAAAAGAACAGAAAAAAACATCAAAAGCAATTATCGCTGTATTTTTAATAGTGCTTATTGATATTTTTGCTTTTATTTTTTTATGGTTTTCATTTGAAGGACTTACGTCTGTAATAATATCTTTACTCTTTTCGTTAGCATTTATATATCTTATTTATTATTTGCGAAAACGAGCGGTAAAAAAAGGTTTAGAGGGATTAAAATTAGCAAGTTTTTCGTTGTATGCTTTTTCTATTATAACAGCGATTAGTTTAATCGGATCGCTTATATTAATAGGTTATTCAAATAAATTGAATAAATTTGCCGCAGAAATAACGCCAACTTTTTTTGAAAATGACTTTGCAGCGCTAAAAGATAATTCTACGGAGCGTTTAAAAAGACTAGTTTCTTATGAAAAAGAGATGGAGAATATTAAAAAAGAGTTAATAGATATTGGAAAAGTTACTGAATGTGTGAAAGAAAAAGGAAATTATAATTTTGTTTATTTTGGACCGAATTATGAAGGAGAATCTGATTATGAAGCATTTAGTAATATTGGCTTAACAGGAGCTTATTCCAGAAGATGCTATGGTGAAAAAAAATCTTTTGATATTGTTAGTCAAGTTGAATATAAAAACGGAAAATGGCTTATAGATACTTTTAATCTTAAATCTGATATTAATAAAGAAATATTTGAAAAAACAGATAAAGATAAAAAAGAATAATAAAGTAAAAAATATATTTTAAGTAAAATAACTTATTCAGGTTCGGCCAGAGTAAAAGATTCTGATGGCGATTTATTATCTGATGGAATGGAATTACAATACGGAACTAATCCAAACAAAGCAGATACAGATGGAGATGGGCATAAAGACGGAGAAGAAGTATTGGGTGGATATAATCCATTGAAATAAATCTTAAAGAAAATTTAATTTCTAAGTCTAAGTTCACATTGTTAGTATGACAATTGTTATTAAAAAGAAAATTGCACAACCATACCAACACACTATTCATATATCCAAGTCTGGTCTTGTGGCTATTTTTATTTCTGCGAAGGAGGATTTGGCAATTCTAACATAGTAAGAGTAGAACGACTGAAAGATCCTTTAATAAATATAAAATATGTAGCTGCTAAGATAAATTTTACTCAGACAAGATGGACTAAGGCAGGATTTGATTTAAAAAATAAACCGGAAATTTTAGGGACTTTGTATAATATAGAAGATGTATTTGACCCGATTGAACCTCATTTTAATCCAAAGGCTAATAAGTTTGGCGAGGGAGTCAAAAAAAATTTGAACAAAGTTCAAAAATTGCTTGGCTTATGAATGTAAAAAATTGTTTAAAAATTTTAATTAGTATAATAATTGTAATTTTTACGATTTTTTTTATTCTAATATTAAAAATTTATTATTATGCTAATATTGATGAAGCTCAAAAGTCAGATGTTATAATAGTATTAGGAGCCAGCCAATGGAATGGCAATCCCAGTCCAGTGTTTAAGAGTAGGTTAGACCATGCGTTCTTTTTATATAACAATAATATGGCTTCACAAATTATTTTAACAGGCGGTGTAGGAAAGGATGAAAAAATATCTGAATCACAGGTTGGTAAAAGTTATCTTATAAATAAAGGTGTTAAAAGTCAAAATATTTTCATTGAAGAAGTAAGTCAAACATCTTGGCAAAACTTGCAAATGGCGGAAAAAATTTTGAAAAATTTTGAAAATTTTCATAACAATTCAGTGTCAGTTATTTTAGTAAGTGATGGTTTTCATATGATGCGTCTTAAAAAAATGTCAAAGGATTTAGGAATTCAAGTTTTGACTTCTCCTGTTCAAAAAAGCCCAATAAAAAATAATCAATTAGTAGAGTTTAAGTATATATTAAGAGAGAGTTTAGTTTATGTATTATACTTACTTTTTAAAATATAAAGCAGGTTAAAATATACAAAAGAATTCCTGATTTGAATGATAATAAAGATAATGCAGCCATTAAAGTAATGGCATATGGATTAAGACAAAAAGCTGAAAATAGAAATTTAAACAGTGAAAAAGTTGGAATTAAAACTTTCAAATCAATCTATAACTATACTCCAAAAACAACAGAAGATTGGAATGCAATGCAAGCAATAACTTATTCAGGCTCAGCCAGAGAAAAAGATTCTGACAATGATTTATTATCAGATGAAATGGAATTACAATATGGAACTAATCCAAATAAAGCAGACACTGACGGAGATGGACATAAAGACGGGGAAGAAATATTAGGCGGATATAATCCAAAGGGAAGCGGGAATTTAAAGTAAGTAACTGCTTACAATTATTTTTTTGTCGTTTTTGAAGGATTTTATAATATATGGCATATAAGTTAAGATATTTTATTTTGTTATTTGTCTATTATAGATCTCTCACCCCGATTACGGGGTTCGAGATGACAAAGTGGGGAAATTTACGGGGTTCGAGATGACAAAGTGGGGAAATTTACGGGGTTCGAGATGACAAAGTGGGGAAATGCGAGCAATTACTAAAGTAAAAAATTAAGCGTTAAATAAAAAACGTCTTTATTTAGAAAATTAAAAATAAAGACGTTTTTGTTATTTGTTAATTAAATTTGCCTTTTTATTTAGTGTATGTTATTTTGTTATTAACAGTATTTATTGCTAAATACTATATTTTTATTTTACGTTTGTATTATTAAAAAATTTGTCATATTTTAATTACAAAGCTTGTAAGTATAAAAAAATTTTAAATTTGCGCTGGTAGCTCAGTCGGTAGAGCAGCAGCCTTTTAAGCTGATGGTCGCGGGTTCGATCCCCGCCCAGCGCACCAAATTTAAACTTCGTGATTTTAAAAATTATAAGTTTATCGCTGAATACGAAATTTTGCGACAGATTTATAAGTATATTTTTTTGAATTTTTGCTTTTTTCAGATTTAATATGTTATAGTAGAGATGTTATGAATAAAAAATTAACATCTTTTTTTGTACTTTTTTTTAGCTTTGCTAGCGCGCTGAGTTTGTTTTTTATTGTTAATTTACAAACAGCATCAGCCACTGCTGAATTAAATTCTCCTTTTCATGCATCAATTATTCCCTCAGATACTTATTTTTCTAATCAATGGTATTTGCAAAAAATTCATGCAGTAGAGGCGTGGGACCAAATAAGAGAAAGCTCTAATGTTGTTATTGCTGTAATTGATTCTGGCGTACAGATTGATCATCAAGATTTGAAAAGTAATATTTGGATTAATAGCAAAGAAATTCCAAACAACAATATTGATGATGATAATAATGGCTACATTGATGATATTAATGGATGGGATTTTGTTAATAATGTTGCTGATCCCTCGCCAAAATTTATGCCAGGCTTTACAGAAGCTGGTATAAACCATGGAACTATTATTGC
The DNA here is from genome assembly GCA_030655095.1 of bacterium. GTDB lineage: Bacteria > Patescibacteriota > Patescibacteriia > Patescibacteriales > GWC2-42-12 > JAHITL01. The sequence goes on along the minus strand of JAURWF010000065.1, from coordinate 23,388 downwards.
TGGTATTATTGCTGGTTCAGGTAATAATGCTATTGGTGTTTCAGGAATTGCTTGGAATGCTAAAATAATGCCTTTAAAAGTTTTAGATGATAAAGGCGAGGGGACTACTAATGGTGTTATTAACGCAATAGATTATGCTATTGCTAATGGCGCTAATATAATAAATTTAAGTTTTGTTGGTTTGGGTTATAGTAGCAGTTTAAATGAAGCAATTAAACGAGCTTATGTGGCTGGTTTAATAATTGTTGCTGCAGCTGGTAATGAAGAGGGAAATGGACATGATGGTTCTTTAGATACTTCGCCAATGTATCCTGTCTGCCATGATGGTGCTAACGGAGAAAATATGGTTGTAGGAGTAACGGCAGTTGATGCTATTGATCAAAAAGCGACTTTTTCTAGCCATGGCTTTACTTGCGTTGATATTGCTGCGCCAGGTGTCAGTATTTATAGCACCGTAGTTTATTCCCCGACTAATTATTTAAACGAACAACCTTTTAATAAGTATTATGGAGGCTATTGGGCAGGCACTTCTACTGCAGTGCCTATGGTAAGTGGCGCGTTGGCGCTTATTATGACTGCTAACCCGAGTTTATCAAGGGAACAAATTTTAGAAATTCTTTATAGTAGTGCAGATGATTTAAATAAACTTAATCCAAATTATCTTAATCAATTGGGAAGAGGTAGGCTAAATGTAGCAGTAGCAGTTAGCAAGGCTTTAGCTAGTTTGAGAAATAGTTCTACTAAAATTGTTATCGCACCTTTTAGTAATTTAAGTAGTTTTATTAAAATAACTGATCAAGACGGAAAAGAAGAAAAAAATTTTTATGCTTATGATAAGAAATTTAAAGGTGGTATAAATTTAGCTTCTGGCGATGTTAATGGGGATGGATTAGATGAGATTGTTGTAGGCGCTGGTCAGGGAGGCGGACCTCATATAAAGATTTTTAATACTCTTGGTCAGTTGATTGGTCAATTTTTTGCTTATCCAAATAATTGGAATGGGGGAGTTAATGTAGCTGTTGCTGATATTGATTCAGACGGCATCGCTGAAATAATTACTGCGCCAGGAAAAGGGTATAGCGCTGAAATAAAAGTTTTTAATTTTCAAGGCAAACTCAAAAAAACTTTTTTAGCTTATGATGCACGATTTAAAGGCGGTGTTTATATGGCAGTAGGCGATGTTAATGGAGATGGGCTAGCAGAGATTATTACAGGCGCTGGTCAGGGAGGCGGACCTCATGTTAGAATTTTTAATATAAATGGTAAGGTGCTAAGTCAATTTTTTGCATATAATCAATTTTTTCGTGGTGGTGTTAAAGTCGCTGTTGGTAATATTGTTGCAGGCGCAAGATCAAAAAGTCTAGAAATATTAACAGCTCCAGGCGAAGGTACTGAACCATACATTAGAATATTAGATAATAAAGGCAATTTGCTAAAACAATTTATGGTTTTTAATAATAATTTTCGTGGAGGGGTTAATGTTGTTGCAGGAGATCTCGATAGTAACGGGATAGATGAAATAATTGTTGGCGCTGGGCCTGGTGGCGCTCCGCATGTTAGGGTATTTAATTCTAATTATGAAATGGTTAGTTCATTTTATGCTCTTGCAGAATCTTTTGCAGGAGGTGTTAATGTGGCGTCTTTAAAAATTAAAAATTAATTTAAATATATGTCTAAAAAAGCAATTTTTGATAGGAAAAATGTCTTGGTTACAGGTGGCGCCGGGTTTATTGGTTCGCATTTGTGTGATGAGTTAATTAAAACTTCAAAAGTAATTTGTTTGGATAATTTTTCAACAGGCGATGAAAAAAATATTGATCATTTATTATCTGATCCAAATTTTGAATTTATTAAGCATGATATTACTCAGCCGATTGATTTATCTGATTTAGCTGAATTGCAAAAATTTAAAATTGAATTTCAAGGTATTCAGGAAATTTATCATTTAGCTTGTCCAACTTCACCTAAGAATTTTCAACAAAATAAAATGGCGACTATATCGGCTTTATCTGCTGGAGTTCAAAACGTTTTAGATTTAGTGGTTAAATATGAGGCCAAGTTTGTTCATTTTTCTTCATCAGTAATTTATGGTTCTAGACAGGATGCTAATCAAAGAGTTAATGAAAGCCAGATAGGCAAAGTTGACACAATTTCTGAACGTAGTTGTTATGATGAAGGTAAAAGATTCGCTGAGACAATCGTGGCAACTTATCAACAGGTGCATAAAATAGATGCTAAAATAATCCGCTTGTTTAGAGTTTATGGTCCAAGAATGAAACTAGATGATGGTCAACTTGTGCCTGATTTTATAAATAGCGCGTTAGATAATCAAGATTTAACTATTTTTGGTGATGAAAATTTTTCTTCTTCTTTTTGTTATGTAAGTGATGTTATTGACGCTGTTCTAAAAATTATTGATACTGAAATAGATGGCCCGATTAATATAGGCTCTGATATTGATATAAAGTTGACAGATCTTGCGCAAAAAATTATTGATAAATTAGAGTCTAAATCTGAGATTAGATATAGTTCAAGTAATTTATTTATTACAAGTCTTTGCTTGCCAGATATTACTAAAGCGCGAGAAGAAATTGGTTGGATGCCTATTGTTACATTGGACAGAGGTTTAGATAAAACTATAAATGATTTGCAAGTTAGTAAAGGCTTAAAAAGAGCTTTTTAGTTTGTTAGGAGTTTCCCTAAAAAGAAAAAACCGTACTAGTCATCGCGTCAGAATCCTCTTCGAGAGATTCTGACGGGGCAATTAGAGATTTGTCTAAGAAGCTACAAGCTAAAAAGCTAAAAAGCTAAAGATATGAAAATAATTTGTGTTATACCAGCATACAATGAGGTAAATAATATTGTCGCTGTAATTAATAGTGTTAAGCCGTTGGTTGACGAAGTTGTTATTGTTGATGATTGTTCTAGCGATAATACTTATTTATTAACAAAACAACAAAATATTACTGTGCTTAAGCATATTATTAATTGTGGGCAAGGAGCCTCTTTAAAAACAGGCACTAAATATGCCATTAGAGAAAATGCTGATATTATTGTTCATTTTGATGCTGATGGTCAATTTCTTGCTTCAGATATAAAAACAATTATTGAGCCTTTAATTAATAATCAAGCTGATATTGTTTTTGGTTCCCGTTTTATTAATAAACAAGACAATATAGCAATGCCTGCAATGAAGAGATGTTTGTTGATGCCTTTAGCAAGAGCAGTTAATAAATTATTTTTTAATATTAATTTAACTGATCCGCAAAGTGGTTTTCGCGCTATGACTAAATCAGCTGCTAAAAAAATTAATTGGCAACAAGATAGAATGGCTCATTGCTCAGAGATTCTTCATCAAGTAGTTAAGCAAAATTTAAAAATTAAAGAGGTTCCAATTAAGGTTATTTATAATAATTTTGGTCAGCGATTTTCCGGAGGTATAAGAATTTTGGTTGATTTATTTTTAGCTAAATTAATAAATTAGCTTTTTAGCTTGTAGCTTTTTAGCTTTTTAGAAATTAATTCTTAATTCGTTTTTTTATGTTTCAACAAATATTAGCTTTAGTAATAATTATTTTCTTTTTAGTTCGTTTATTTTTGCAAAAGCGAAAAAAACAGATTACTACTACTGAGTTTGTTTTCTGGTTATTTTTTTGGTTATTTTCTATTGGAGTAATTTTTTCTTTAAAATGGTTAGACAAATTTGTTGCGAATCTTGGTTTTTCATCTTCCGGAATTAATATTTTGCTTTATTTAAGCGTCGTTGTGTTGTTCTATCTAATTTTTAGACTAAGATTAAAATTAAGCAAGATTGAACGAGACATAACTAAACTTGTAAGGCATATTGCTTTAAAAAAATAAATAATATAACAATTACAAATTACAATTACAATTATAAATTTGAAATGCATTATAAATTTTATTTGTAAATTTACAAGGCTATGAAAATTGCGCAAATTATTTGTACTTTCCCGCCTTATAGAGGTGGAATGGGGAATGTTGTTTATCATTTTTCTAGCGGTTTGGCTGATTTGGGCAATGATGTTACTGTATTAACGCCTGATTATTCTGCGAAAAATAGTAAAAATAATTTTTTTGAAGATTCAAAATTTAATTTTAAAATTTTAAGATTAAAGCCTTTATTTAAATATGGTAACGCTGCTTTTATTCCTCAACTTTTTTGGAAATTAAATAATTATGACATAGTACATTTGCATTATCCATTTTTTGGCGCAATGGAAATTATAGTTTTATTAAAATTATTTTTTAGAAAAAAATTTAAATTAGTAGTTCATTATCATATGGACGCTAAAGCGCCAGGTTTTAAGGGATTAGTTTTTAAATTAAATAATTTATTAATTTTGCCTATTTTATTATGGCAGGCAAAAATTATAACTTGTGCTTCTCTCGATTATATTAAACATTCTAATATAGCTAATTATTACATTAAGCATTCTAGAAAATTTCGTCAGACATTATTTGGCGTTGATTTAAAACGATTTACAATCCAAAGCGGAGTTATTCAAGAAAAAAATCAAAAAACTATTTTGTTTGTTGCGGGATTAGATAAAGCCCATCATTTTAAGGGTTTGGAAAATTTGTTTCAAGCAATAAAAATTTTAAAAAATTCTCTTAATATTAAATTTAATTTAACTATTATTGGAGAAGGGGATTTAAAAGATTATTATAAAAATTTAGCTAAAGATTTAGAAATAGATGAAATTGTTAATTTTCTTGGTCAAGTTGATAATGATAAATTAGTTGATTATTATAATTATAGCGATGTTTTTGTTTTGCCTTCCATAAGTCAGTCTGAAGCTTTTGGTTTGGTGCTTTTAGAAGCAATGGCTTGCGCTAAGCCTGTTATTGCTTCAAACTTGCCAGGAGTTAGAGGAGTTTTTAAAAATAATATACAGGGTTTATTGGTAGAACCAAAAGATGTTTATGATTTGGCTAAAAAATTAAAAATTATTTTAACTAATAATAATTTAGCTAGACAAATGGGGCAAGCTGGGCGAAAATTAGTTGAAGACAAATATACTTGGAAAAAAGTTGTTAAAAGGCTAGATTTAATTTATAATAGCACGAGCGGTTGATTTGTATTTTCTTGTATTTTTGTTGAATAAATGTTAGGATATTATTGTTTTTAATAACTTTAAATTTTATTTATTTCAGGGTAAACGGATAATCGCTCTGCCTTTTTGGTAGAGAGGAAAGTCCGGACTCCTGTTTTGCTTTTTGCAAAATAAAAAAGGTAGTCGCTAATAACGACCTGAAGTAATTCAAGGGAAAGTACCACAGAGACTATACTAACTATTACAAAATAATAGTGAAAGGTGAAAAGTTATGCAGTGTTTAAGTTGTGTTTGGATTTTCCTGACATAATTTAAGCTATGTGTATTCTACGTTGGTGACAACGATGGATGGCAAACCCTACCTGGAGCAAGAGCAAACTATCACGCATTTTGCGTGGTAATGAAAAGTGGCTCGCTTGATCATATAAGCAATTATATGGCTAGATAGATGATTATCGCCTTGAGGGGCTTGTTGTTAATTATGTTGACAATAAACCCCTTAAGGTACAGAATCCGGCTTATAGTTTGCCTTGAAATAAATAGAATTTAAAGCAAGAGAGCATTAAAACAAAAAAAGCAATAAAACTTATGAAACGAAGTGAATTATATTTTTCTTTTTTCTTAGTACCACTGGATTTTTTAATGATTGTTTTGGCAGCTATTTCTGCCTATAGTTTTCGTTTTACGCAACTTGCTACAGACATTAGACCTGTTATTTTTAGTTTGCCATTTGGCGAATATTTGCAAATAGTATTATTAATAAGCGTGTCTTGGATAATTATTTTTGCTTTAGCGGGACTTTATGGTATCAGAAACACTAGACATTTAGCAAAAGAAATTTATCGTGTTATTTTAGCTTGTTCTACTGGGCTGGTTTTGATTGTTATTTTAATTTTTTTCTTTCGTGAATTATTTTCTTCACGTTTTATAGTTTTGGCTGGATGGCTATTGGCTATAATTTATATTAGTTTTGCACGTATTATTATTAGATTTATTCAGCGAAAATTATTTAAATTTGGCATTGGCGTCCATAGAGTTATTGTGGTTGGAAATAGTAAAACTACTGATATTTTAATTCGTGAATTTGCAAGTCAAAGTAATTTAGGCTATGAAGTTGTTAAACGTTTCCGTGATTTTAGTTTAGAATCTAGTCAAGAATTAGCGGATTTTATTAAAATTAAAGAAATTGATGAAGTGATACAGGCTGATCCTAATTTAAGTAAAGCTGAAGTATTGCGGTTGTATGATTTTACTGATGAGCATTTTTTAACTTTTAAATATGCTGCTGATTTATTAGGCACTAGAGTTTTAAAAACTGATGTTACAGAAATCGCGGGAATTCCGGTAGTGGAAGTAATGGAAACTCCGTTAGAAGGTTGGGGTATAATTTACAAAAGGATTTTTGATGTTGCTTTCTCTTTATTTTTTATTATTATTTTTTTGCCGATATTTATTATTATTGCATTGTTAATTAAATTGGATTCGCGTGGGCCTATTTTCTATAAGAATGAAAGAGTGAGTAAAAAAGGTTGTTTTAATTTATTTAAATTTAGATCAATGCTTGTTCATCATTGTGTTGGTAAAGAATATGGCGATATTGAAGAGGCTTTAAAGTATGAGAAGCAATTAATTGATGAAAAAAGTGTTAAAGAAGGACCTGTTTATAAAATTGTTGATGATCCGCGTCTAACAGGTATGGGTAAATTTATTAGACGTTGGAGTATTGATGAACTCCCGCAATTTTTTAATGTTTTAATAGGGAATATGAGTTTAGTCGGACCAAGACCGCATCAGCCGAGGGAAGTTGCAAAATATGAAAGGCATCATAAAAAAGTTTTATCAATTAAGCCAGGAATTACAGGGTTGGCCCAGATTTCTGGACGTAGTGATTTGAGTTTTGAAGATGAGGTTAAGCTAGATAGTTATTATATTGAAAATTGGTCATTGTGGTTTGATATTGCTATTCTATCCAAAACTCCGTTAGCTGTTTTTAAAAAAAGAAAAGTTGAATAGATTTATTGCAATTGCTCACAACGCACTCTTTTTTTGTCATTCTGAACCCCGCCTTTTTTTGTCATTCTGAACCCCGCCTTTTTTTGTCATCTCGAACCCCGTAATCGGGGTGAGAGATCTATAATAGATGAATAGCAAAACAAAATGTTTTAATTTTTATGTTATGTATTTATGAGAGTAGCTTTAATTCATGATCATTTGGCTCAAGATGGGGGAGCTGAAAGGGTATTAAAAGTGTTAGCGGATTTATTTCCACAAGCGCCGATTTATACCTTGCTTTTTGAGAAGAAAAATATTGATAAATATTATCAGAATCGTAAAATAGAAACCTCAATAATTCAAAAACTTCCTGGGGGCGTGTCGCATTATCAATGGTATATGCCTTTTATGCCAATGGCTATAGAATTTTTTGATTTAAGTAATTATGATTTAGTTATTTCAGACACTAGTTCATTTGCTAAGGGCGTAATTACTTCTACGCATACTTTGCATATTTGTTATTGCCATACTCCAACTCGTTATCTTTGGAGTGATACGCATAAATATCTTAATGAATTAAAATATAATAAATATTTTAAAAAAGCTATTTCTTTGGTTTTAAATTATATTAGAATGTGGGATAGGCTGGCGGCCGATAGGGTTGATAAATATATTGCTAATTCTAATTTTATTGCTAATAGGATTAAGAAATATTATAAACAAGAATCAACAGTTATTTATCCGCCAGTAGAAACAAGCAAATTTAAAATTTCTGAAAAAATTAGTGATTATTTTTTAATTGGAGGTAGATTGGCGACATATAAAAGGGTTGATATTGTTATAGAGGCTTTTAAGAAAATAAATAAAAAATTAAAAATATATGGAGATGGCGTGGATTTAGCGCGTTTGAAAAAAATCGCTGGTGAAAATAGCAATATTGAATTTTTAGGAAGAGTGGACGATGAAGTTAAAGCTGATTTATATAGCCATTGTTTAGCTTTTATTAATCCACAAGAAGAAGATTTTGGCATTACAGTTGTTGAGGCAATGGCATCAGGTAGGCCTATTATAGCTTATAAAAGTGGCGGAGCGTTAGAAACAGTTAAAGCAGGAATTACAGGAGAATTTTTTAATCAACAAACAGTAGATAGCTTAATTGAAGTTTTAAATAATTTTGACGTCAATAAATACAATCCACAAGAAATTAAACAGCACGCAGAACAGTTTAGCGTAGAAATATTTAAGAAAAAAATTGGAGATTTTGTGGATGAAGAATATGGGAAACTGTCTGAACCACTGAAAAACACATGAAGGGACTGAAAATACTGAAAAATATTTTATTGCGAATTTATTAAAATCTATTAAAAATTTACTATGACAAACGACAAACAAATCACTATTTTTGAAGGACAAAAAATCCGTCGGATCTATGATGAAAAAAATGAAAAATGGTATTTTTCTGTTATTGACATTGTCGCAGTTTTAACCGAACAATTGGATTTTAAAAAAGCACAAAGCTACTGGACAACATTAAAAAGCCGTTTAAAACAGGAGGGAAATGAGTCTGTCACAAAATGTGACAAACTGAAAATGCAATCTGCCGATGGAAAATTTTATGAAACCGATGTTGCAGACGTGGAAACATTATTGCGTTTAGTTCAATCTATTCCAAGTCCTAAAGCAGAGCCGATAAAACTTTGGTTGGCAAAAGTTGGTTATGAAAGAATTCAAGAAGTATCTGATCCTGAAAAAGCGCTTAATCGTAGCCGGGATTATTGGCAAAGAATGGGGCGAAGTCAAAAATGGATACAACAAAGAATGATGGGGCAGGAAATTAGAAATAAATTAACAGATTATTGGAAAGACAATGAAGTTAAAGAAAAGGACGAATACGCTATTTTGACAAATATTATCCATCAAGAATGGAGTGATTTAACAATTAAGGAACATAAAAATTTAAAAAATTTAAAAACACAAAATTTACGCGATCATATGTCAGATGCTGAATTGGTTTTTACTGCTTTGGCGGAACTTTCCACTCGGCAAATTGCTGAGACAATGGAAACAAAAGGTTTGGAAGAAAATAAAATTCCAGCCAAAAAAGGTGGGCGCATCGCTAAAAACGCGCGTAAAGAATTAGAAAGTAAGACGGGCAAAAAAGTTGTCAGCGGGAAAAATTTTCTGCAATATCCTCAAGGCAATAAAAAATTTCAAAATTATAAATCATAATGTTTAATGAAATTTTTGAAAACAATGATTATGAGAATTACTGTTCTTTAACAAAATATTTTTAAGTGGTGTTTTAAAAATACTAATCAAAAATTAGAGGAGGTTGAGAAAATGAGAAAGATTGAATTGAGGAAGAGAATGCAAAAAAGAAAAGGAGAAAATAAAATAAAGAAGAAAAGGAGAAAAAAAGAGAAAGAAGAGGAGCAGGAATATCTTAACACTATATATTTTTTTGAAGAGGAACATTTAGTGACAAGAGAAACATATAAGAGGAGAGATCCAGAAAAAATATGCTCGTTGTGCGGAGCGTATTTGTTGGGAGTATTTTCGGAGAAGTGTTTACAGTTTGATAATGGATGTATAATGGTCATGGGAATCAAAACTTATGGACACGAGTGCGATTCTTGTGACTGTTGTTTTATTCTTGAAGCATAGCGATTTTTTTTCTTTTGATATTTTTGTGGGGAGCAAAAAAATGTTCCCCACACCACTTAAAAATATTTTGTCATAAAAATTTATGAAAATTGGTATTGATATTCGGACATTGATGGATGTGCAATATAGTGGCGTGTCTGAATATACATTAAATTTAATTAAAGAGATTTTAAAGCTGGATAATCAAAATGAATACCAGCTTTTTTATAATTCATTTGGTAATTGTCCGAATATTCCAGAATTTAATGCAAAAAATGTTAAATTAGTAAAATATAATTATCCAAATAAAATTTTAAATTATTTACTTTTTAAATTTTTAAATTATCCTAAAATAGACAGGGATTTGGGTGTGGACGTATTTTTCATGCCACATATTAATTTTATTGGCCTATCCTCTTGTCATTGCGAATCTTGTAATCAAGGCGTGGCAATCTGTGTTGGAGCTAAAAAAATAATAGCTGTTCATGATTTGTCATTTTTAAGAAATCCAGAGTTTTTTTCTTTGCGTAAAAATTTTTGGCATAGAACAATTAATGTTAAAAAATTACTAAAAAGATTTGATCAAATTATAGCTGTTTCTGAAAATACTAAAAGAGATATAATGGAATTATGTGACATAGATTCTGAAAAGATTAAGGTTATTTATTCCGGGGTTGGGGAAGAGTACAAGCCGATTATAAAAGACACCGAGTGTCCAATAGGACACTCGGTGTCTGAGGCGATTGAAGAAAAAAAGTTAGATGAAGTTAAACAAAAATATAATTTGCCTGAGAAATTTATTTTATTTTTAGGAACAGTAGAGCCTAGAAAAAATATTGAAGGAGTAATAATGGCATATAATCAATTACGAATTAATAATTACGAATTAAAAAATGTAAAATTAATTATTGCTGGCGGTAAGGGGTGGAAGAGTGATAATATTTATAAAGAGTGGGAACAATCTAAGTTTAAAGATGATATAAAGTTTTTAGATTATGTGGCTTCTGAAGATAAAGCTTATCTTTATAATTTAGCATCAGTTTTTATTTATCCATCATTTTACGAAGGATTTGGTTTTCCGTTTTTAGAAGCAATGGCCTGTGGAACACCTGTTATTTCTAGTTATTCCTCGTCGTTGCCTGAAATAGTGGGGAATGCTGGGTTGTTGGTTAATCCATATAATGTTGTTGATATTGCTAACGCTTTGGAACAAATTTTGTCTCAAAAAGAATTACGAGAAAAATTAATTAAAAAAGGACTAGAACAAGCGAGTAAGTTTGAGTGGAATAAATCGGCAACAGAGTATTTGAAAATTTTATTTTGTCATTGCGAGAAGCTGTAATCAGCGACGAAGCAATCTCAGTAGATTATGGATAAAAAATTTATTAAAAAAATCAGGTTAGTTTTGTGGTTAAGTTTATTTATTATAGTTGGCTTTTTATTGTATCAAGCAATAATGCCTAATGGTGTTGTTAAATATACTTATGATTTTAGTCGACCAGATATTGTTAATCATTTTATAAATAAATTAACACCGAAAGAGAGATTAAAAATAATTAATAATAATATTCAAGCTGTTATTGGCGAACCTGTTTATTTTTCTTTGCGGACTTTAAGAAAATTTGATAAAGCTAAAATAACTTTGCAATATCAGAATCCGAATGATTTGCCGTTTGCAGAAATAGGGTTATTAAAAGATAAAATAATTTGGCGTTATGATTTAAAGCCAATTACTAATAAAACACTTAATCAATTAATTTTGGCCTGGTCGGTTGTTTATGGAACAAATGGAGAAATGCTAATACAACGAGAAAAAAAATATCAAACAGTCAATGAATTTTTGAAGAATTTGCCATCAATTAATGAAATAGCTGTATATAATTATGATTTTAAAAGTAATTATTTGTTGCCAAAATATAGTCCCACAAAACAAGAGAATAAAATTAGCCAGCCGTTGCGAGGCTCTTATCAATTTTATACATATATCAAGAATGAAAAATTAGATTTTAAATTTTCTTTCTCTAGTTTGAATCAAAATAAAAATAAGGATTCTATTAAATTAAATTTATATTATCAAGATAAAATAATTGATAGTCAAAAAATTGATGGCAATGATGATTTAATTGACAATGGTAAAAAAATAGATCAAGGTGAATTGCATTTTGATATTGATAATTTGTCCGAAGGAGTTTATAAAATTGAATTAGTAGCTAATGACGATATTATTACTGAACAAATAATTTTCAAACAAAGCAAATTGTCTTTTATTAATCGTTTGTGGTTGGCGGATGGAGCGAAAAATATAAAAATTCAGACTGATAGTAATCTTGTGAGCGCGCAAACCGTTAATCCTGCTAGTTTGCAAACTATTAAAGTTGGAGATAATAATTTAATTTTAGCTAAAACTTATCAACAATTTGATATTGCGAGTCATAAAAAAAGTGCTTCGATTGAATTAGATAAAGGCGATGTAATACTTTTTGGCAATGGAGTTTTTAGTTTTGATCAAAATAGTTTTTTTGAACCAGTTGCTAGAAAAGTTGATAATGGTTTAGACATTAACGCTAATGGAATTAATTATATTATTGTTAAATATCAACAACCTAAAGAAGTTGATAAATGGCAAGTTGCAGAGGCAGAATTTGATCTTACAAATGCTTACCGTGAATATTCAGCTCATCAGTTAGGATATACTAATAAAATGAATTTTTTAATTTCTATTCTAGGACTTAACGCTGAAGATGATATTGATGATAAAATTATCTTTGGCAAAATAACAGTTGAATTATATGGCAGAAGTTTATTGGATAGGATTAAAGGAATTTTTTATGAAAAAAAATAATATTATATTGCAAGAGATTTTTTATATTTTAAGTAGTTCTTTGGTAATTTTTGTATTATTAGAATTGGCTTGGCCTGGTGTTGTTTTGTCCTGTATTAATTTGAATTGGATATTGATTTTTTGGCTGATTATTGGTATGTTGGTATTATTAAAAAATAAAGAAAATTATGATTAATGACGTAATAATTAAAAAAATAAATAAATACGAAGACGAAAGAGGCTGGTTGGCTGAACTTTATCGTAGCGACGAGATAGACTATAAGCCAGTTATGGTTTATTTTAGCGCAACAAGACCCGAAGTAGTTAGAGGTCCGCATGAACATATTTATCAATCAGATTATTTTATTTTTGTCGGACCAGGTGATTTTGAATTGCATTTATGGGACAGGAGAAAAAATAGCCAAACTAATGGTGAATATATGAAAATTGAAGTTGGAGAAAATAATCCATCTTTTGTTATTGTTCCGCCAGGAGTAGTCCATGGGTATAAATGTGTTAGTAAAATTTCAGCTTATTCAATAAATTTACCTAATAAATTGTATAAAGGTGAAAATAAGGTAGAAGAAATAGATGAAATTAGATGGGAAAAAGAATTAGATTCACCGTATCAAATTAAATAATTACTAAATTAAAAATTCATGAAATTATTAATAACTGGCGGAGTAGGGTTTATTGGTTCTAATTTTATTCATTATTGGATAAAAAAATATCCAGATGACAAAATTGTTAATCTTGATGCTTTAACTTATGCTGGGAATCTGGAAAATTTAAAGGATATTGAAAATAATTCTAATTATCAATTTGTAAAAGGTGATATTTGTGATGCTGAATTAGTAAGTAATTTAGTAAAAGATATTGATTTAATAGTTCATTTTGCTGCTGAATCGCACGTTGATCGCTCAATTTTAAATAGTCAAGATTTTATTAGAACTAATGTGGAAGGCACTCGAGTTTTGCTTGATGTTGCAAAAAATAAGAATATTAGATTTCACCATGTCTCCACTGATGAAGTTTTTGGTGCACTTAATTTTACAGATAAACCGTTTAATGAAAAAACACTTTATGATCCTCGTAGTCCTTATAGTGCTTCAAAAGCATCGTCTGATCATCTAGTTAGGGCTTATTTTCATACTCATAAATTATCAATTACTATTTCCAATTGTTCTAATAATTACGGACCATATCAATTTCCAGAAAAAATTATTCCACTTTTTATTACCAATCTAATAGAAAATAAAAAAGTTCCAGTTTACGGAGAAGGTAAAAATGTTCGCGATTGGATTCATGTAGATGATCATAATGCTGGAGTTGACGCAATTATTAAAAAAGGCAGAATTGGAGAAACTTATTGTCTTGGTGGAAATTGTGAATTATCCAATATGGAATTAACCAAAAAAATATTAGAATTAATGGACAAAGGAGAAGAAATGATTGAATATGTTGCTGATAGACTTGGCCATGATTTGCGTTATGCAATAGATTTTTCTAAAGCTAAACATGAATTAGACTGGGAGCCGAAAATTAATTTTGAAGATGGATTAAAAGAAACAATAGAATGGTATAAAAATAATCAAGAATGGTGGAAAAAAATTAAAAGCGGGGAGTATTTAGAATATTATAAAAAACAATATGGCGAATAAAAAAAACTTTGTCATTGCGAGGAGTTGTAATCAACGACGAAGCAATCTCAGTTAGCAGTAGGAATAGCACAATTATTAATAATGACTTTAGTTTTTAATATTCTTTCATTTTGAATTTTATATTTCTATTGTTCGCAGAGATTGCTTCGTCGCCTTGATTACAAGGCTTCTCGCAATGACAGAGTTGTGAGTAGTTACATTAATATTATTTAATTAGCTAATATTATATTTTATGAAAATATTAATTTTAGGAGCTAAGGGAAATTTGGGTGTACAATTAATGAAGGTTTTTGCTAATGGCAATGAGGTGATAGGCTGGGACAGAAGCGAGATTGATATAACTGATAGAGAATTAATTTTAAAAAAAGTTGATGATTTAAAGCCAGATGTAATTATTAACGCAGCGGCCTATAATGCAGTTGATAAATGCGAAGATAATGACGAGGAATATGAACTGGCAAAAAAACTTAATATTGATGGTCCAAAATTTTTAGCTGAAGCAGCTCTTAATGTGAAGGCTATTTTAATTCATTATTCATCTGATTATGTTTTTTCTGGGAATAAAGAAGACGGTTATTGCGAGGATGATGCGCCAGACCCAATTAACCGTTATGGCAAAACTAAATTTTTTGGCGAGAAAAAAATTATAGAATTAAGCGGAAAAGGTTTAAAATGGTATTTAATTAGAACTTCAAAATTATTTGGTCCAAAAGGAGAAAGTGAAGTTTCTAAAGATAGTTTTTTTGATGTTATGTTAAAATTAAGCAAAGAAAAAGATGAAATTAATGTTGTTGATGGCGAAAAAAGTTGTTTTACTTATACACCTGATTTGGCGCTTGCCACTAGAAGATTAGTTGAAAGTGATAGGGGCTATGGGATTTATCACATTATTAATAGCAATACTTGTACTTGGTACGAAGCTGTAAAAGAATTATTTAAAATTAAAAATATTCAAATTAAAGTTAAGTCAATAAAAAGCGAGCAATTGGATAGACCAGCAAAACGTCCTAAAAATTCTACGCTTTTAAATATTAAATTTGATCAATTAAGAAGTTGGCAAGAAGCATTAAAAGAATTTTTAAAATAATTAATAATTAGGAATGGATTGCGGGTCAAGCCCGCAATGACAAAAAAAATATGAAAGGAATTATTTTAGCAGGAGGAACAGCTACTCGTTTGTTTCCTCTTACAGCAACAACATCAAAACAACTTTTGCCAATTTATGACAGGCAAATGATTTTTTATCCGTTAAATGTTTTAGTCAAAGCTGGTATAAGAGATATATTAATAATTATTTCTCCAGAACATTCTGGCCATTTTTTAAATCTTTTAGGGTCGATTTTTGATAAAAATAATATTCGTTTGGAATTTAAAGTACAAAAAACTCCGCGAGGATTAGCAGACGCCTTTATTGTTGGAGAAGATTTTATTGATAATGATAACGTGACAATGATTTTAGGTGATAATATTTTTGAAGATGATTTTTCAGAAGATATTAAGAATTTTAAAAGTGGCGGCAAAGTGTTTGCGGTGAAAGTTCCCGATCCGGAAAGATCAGGCGTTGTGGTTTTTAATGAACAAATGAAAGCAGTTAAAATAGTAGAAAAGCCACAAAAGTGGTTAAGTGATTATATTATTCCTGGCCTGTATATTTATGATAAGCGGGTGATAGAAGTGGCTAAACAATTAGAACCTAGTAATCGTGGTGAAATAGAAATTACTGATTTGCACAATTGGTATTTAGAAAGAGGTGAGCTTGAAGTTGGTTTAGTAAAAGGTAAATGGTTGGATGCCGGAACTTTTGATTCGCTGCTTGAAGCAGGTCAGTATGTTAAAGAAAAAAAAATATCTGAAAAGTTTGATCCAATAATTAATCAAGCAATTATGGAATTTAACGAAGAATTAAAGGCTTTAGCAAAGAAAAAACTTTAAATAAAAATGGAAAATAATAAATTTAAAATTTATATTGGTTTTATAACTTATAATAAAAATACTGCAAAATATTTGCAGTATTTTTTGCCAAGTTTAAAAAATCAAACTTATAAAGATTATAAAATAATTGCTATTGATAATAGTTTAGAAGAAAATAATGATAATAAAATTTATTTGGAAAAAAATTATCCAGAAATAGAATTAAAATGGCAATCAGGACAGAATTTGGGTTTTGCTAAAGCATACAATTTAATGATTAGCCAAGCAGTCAGAGCTGGTGCTGAATATTTTTTAGCGTTAAATTCAGATATGATTTTAGAATCAAATGTTTTGGAAAAGTTAGTAAATGAGCTGGACAACAATAAAGAACTTGGCTCAGCTACTGCTAAAACATTAAAATGGGATTTTGTAAAACAGGAGAAAACAAATATTATTGATAGTTGTGGTATAAAATTATTGCCAGGATTGAGGTTTGTTGATTACAGAGAAGGAATGGAAGACAATGAAAATAAAGATAATAAAAATTATGAAAGTGAAATTATCGGACCTTCAGGTGGGTCGGCAATTTATCGTTTATCCGCGTTGGAAAAAGTTAAATTCGATAAACAGTATTTTGATGAATTAATGTTTATGTATAAAGAAGACTGTGATTTGGCTTATAGATTATTTTTGTCTGGTTTTAAATCAAAATGCGTAGTTGATGCTGTTATCTATCATGATCGTTCAAGCAGTGGAAAAGGCGAGGACAATTTGACTGTGATGTTAAATCGAAAAAATAAAAGCAAGTTAATTAAACAATTGTCATTTTTAAATCAACAGATTATTTTTATTAAATATTGGCGTTTGCAAAGTTTTAAAAATAAAATAGCGATTATTTGGTTTGAATTTAAAATGTTGGTTTTTATTTTACTTTTTGAAAAACATCTTTTTGAACAATTTATGAATTTAGGTAGAATTAAAAATAAAATTATTAGATATTAATATGGACTTATCAGTTATTATTGTTTCATGGAATGTAAAAGAAAAACTTAGAGATAATTTAGAAGCTTTATTTAAAAGTCAAAATGTTAGTTTTGAGGTTTTTGTTGTTGATAATAATTCTAAAGATAATACGGTTGAAGTGGTAAAAAATAATTTTCCAGATGTTAAATTAATTGCTAATCAAGAAAATTTAGGTTTTGCTAAAGCGAATAATCAGGCTATTAAATTGGCAAAAGGTAGATATATTTTGTTATTAAATCCAGATATGAGAGTATTTGATAATACATTGTCAGACATGGTCTTTTGGATGGATAAAAATAAACAGGCTATGGTAGCAGGATGTAAATTAGTTGATGAAAATAAAAAAATAGTAAAACACGTTCGCTGTTTTCCAGCATTAGCAGATCAATTAGCAATTATTTTAAAAATTCCTCATATATTTCCAACTGTTTTAAATAAATATTTAAGAAATGATTTTGATTATACAATATCAGCAAAAGTAGATTCTGTTAGAGGTGGGTTTTTTATGATTAGAAAAGAAGCAATAGAAAAAATTGGTTTATTAGATGAAAGATTTTTTCTTTGGTTTGAAGAGGTTGATTATTGCAAGCGCGTTAAACAATTTGGCGGTGAAGTTTGGTATGCGCCAGTAGCTGAGTGTATTGATTTAATTGGGCAAAGTTTTAAGCAGTTAGATAGGGGGATGACGCAAAAATATTTTCGCAATTCAATGCTTAAATATTTTAAAAAGCAACGACCAATTTATGAATATTGGATTTTAAAAATAATTTGGCCAATTGGTATGTTTATGGTGTGGGTTGGAAAAAAATTAAAAATAAAAAATAAAGCAAAAACATAAAATGCTTAAAAAAATTGCTATAATAATTAGTCCAAATTGGCATGATTATGCTGAAAAATATCTTAATGATTGTTTAATGAGCTTAAGAAAACAGGATTATCAAGGCGAGAAGAAAATTTTTATTACTGATAATGAAAGTAGTGAGAATAGTTTTAATTTTTTAAAGCAAGTAGCTCCTGAAGCGGAAATTATTAGAAATGAAAAAAATGATGGTTTTGCAAAAGGAAATAATGATGCTATTAAACTTGCGCTTGAGCAGAAGTTTGATTATATAGTTTTGTTTAATATGGACACTGTGATTGAATTAAATTGCATCTCAAAAATGATTGAAGTAGCGGAAAATGGAAATAAAATAGGTGCGGTACAGGCAAGATTAATGTTATGGCCAGAAAAAGAAAAAATTAATAGCATCGGTAACGTGACACATTTTTTAGGCTTTGGTTATTCTGAGGGATATAATAAGAAATATAAGCTAATTGATAAATGCAAAGAAATATGTTATCCATCAGGCGCAGGTGTTTTATTTACAGCTGATATTTTTAAAAAAGTTGGATTATTTGATGAGGAATTCTGGATGTACAATGAAGATCAAGATTTGGGTTGGCGAATTTGGTTAGCTGGTTTTAAATGTGTTT
The DNA here is from genome assembly GCA_030655095.1 of bacterium. GTDB lineage: Bacteria > Patescibacteriota > Patescibacteriia > Patescibacteriales > GWC2-42-12 > JAHITL01. The sequence goes on along the minus strand of JAURWF010000065.1, from coordinate 4,789 downwards.
TAGCGTCAGAAGCAGTTGCTTTTCATAAATATGAATTTTCTCGCAGTATTAAAAAATATTATTGGATGGATAGAAATCGAATAATTGTAATATTGAAAAATTATCATCTAGTTAGTTTAATTTTAATTTTTCCAGCTTTTGTTGTCATGGAGATCGGTTTAATATTTTTTGCTATTAAAAGTGGTTGGATTAAAGAAAAAATTTTGGTTTATAAATATTTTTTTAATTTTAAAAACTGGCGATATATATTGAACAGCCGAAAACAATCGCAAAATCTGCGGAAAGTTAAAGATAAAAATATTATTAAATTATTTAGTGGTAAAATTTGGTATCAAGAAATAGAGGATTCAACATTAAAAATTGCAAATGTTATTTTTAGTTTTTATTGGAAAATAGTAAAAAGAATTATTGTTTGGTAAAAATTTTATGGATATTAGTATTATTATTTTAAATTATAAAAGCAAAGATTTAGTTTTAAATTGTCTAAAATCAATTAAAGAGGCTGATTTTGGTTTGCTTAAATATGAAATTATTGTTGTTGATAATAATTCTCAAGATGGTTTAAAAGAAATTTTGGAATTGCAAAACTTGCAAATAATTTTTATTGAAAGCGCAAAAAATGTTGGTATGGGAGCTGGCAATAATCTTGGCATTAGAAAAGCGCAAGGAGAATATATTGTTATTATGAATCCGGATATTACTGTTTTTAAAGAGACTTTTAAAAACATTTATGATTTTATGGAAGTAAATTCTGATGTAGGTTTAGTCGGACCAAAACAATTTTATCCTGATCAGATTGTTCAAACTTCTTGTTTTCGTTGGTATAATTTATTTACGCCAATTTATCGTCGTCTGCCATTGAGCAAATTTAATTTTGTTAAAAAAGATTTGGACAGATTTTTAATGAAAGATTATAATAAAGAAGATATTAAGGAAGTTAATTGGTTGCTTGGTTCTTTTCTTTTTTGTAGAGCTAAGGCTTTAGCAGAAGTTGGTTTATTTGATGAACAATTTTTTATGTATTTTGAAGATACTGATTTATGTCGTCGTTTTTGGAATAAAAATTGGAAAGTTCTTTATTTTCCAAAGGCAATGGTTATTCATAATCACATTCGTCAGAGCGCGCGCGTAGCATGGTATAAATTTTTTACAAGTAAAATAACTATTTATCATATAATTTCATGGTTAAAGTATTTAATAAAATGGGGAATAAAATAATAAATTAACATCTATATAAAATTATGCAAAAAATAACTAAAGCAGTGATCGCTGTTGCTGGGTCAGGCACAAGACTTTTGCCAGCAACTAAAACTATGCCTAAAGAAATGTTGCCAATTGTTGATAAACCGATTATTCAGTTGGTTGTTGAGGAATTAGTTGAGGCTGGCATTGAAGACATCATTTTAGTAACAAAATGGGATAAAAAACCGCTAGAAGATCATTTTGATTATAATTGGGCATTAATTGATGAATTAAAAAAAAATGGTAAAGAAAAATTATCAGAAGAAATAAAAAAAATAGCTAATTTAGCTAATTTTATTTATGTTAGACAAAAAGGTCCATATGGTAATGGTACACCAGTTTTATCTGCAGCTAGTTTAATAAAAGATGAGCCTTTTGTTTTTGTATGGGGAGATGATTTGGTAAAATCAAAAGTTTCTTTTACAAAACAGATGGTTGATGATTATGCTAAAGATGGCAAACTTATGATTGGCGTGCAGAAAGTTGAAAGAGATCAGGTTAATCGTTATGGCATCGTGAAGTTAAAAAAAGATACAATGGAGATTGAAGACATTATTGAAAAACCGAATATTGAAAAAGCTCCTTCTCAATTAGCTGATTTTGGTCGGATGATTTTGAATCAAGATATTATTAATATTTTAAAAAAAACAGCGCTTGGCAAAGACAATGAGTTATATTTAGTAGATGCTATTAGGGATTACGTAAAACAAGGAGGGGTATTTATGGCAAAAGAAGTTGAAGGCGGTCAATGGCTGACAACAGGAGACCCTTTAAATTATCTTAAGGCTATTTTGGAATATGCTTTTGATAGAAAAGATATTGGTAGTGAGCTAAGGGAATACGTAAAGAAGTTTATATAATTTAATTATTGTATATTTAATTTATAAAGTCCTTCTTGATCGTCTACTTTGGCTTGAAAATAAAGTGTAGTGCCTTTTGGATTGATAAATAAAGAGGAAATTTTATCAAATTTAATTAGTTCTGTGTTGCTTCTTTTTTCACGCTCATCCATTTCTATAACATTAATAGTTTTGTCCGTGGAGTAAATAATATAATTATTGCTAGGATGCCAAGCAATGCCCGTGATATTATCGCTGATTCTTGTAATTAGAGTTTGTTTTTTGTCGGCTAAATCATTAAGCCAAATTTCAAAATCATTAGCATAAATTAATTTTGAATCATTAATTAATTCAGCGTATTTTATATTATTATTTTTTTTAAATCTAGACAGAACTTCTGAGTCTGAGGACTCTATTGTATTTTTATTAGCTAAATTATTAATTTCCGTTGCTTTTATTAAAACAGGAGCACTTTGTTTAAATAAAAAAATATTCTCAGCATAGGTTGAATTGCCCGAGGTTATTCTTAATTTTTTTTCCCAAGGCCAGTAACCAGGGAGCTCTAATTTAATAGTGTATTCTCCTGGTAATAAATTTTTAATTTTTGCCGGCGTTGTTATATTGTTTGTTTTATTAAAAAATATCTTGTTAATTAAATTTTGTTGGATTTGATTATTAATAAAAATTTTAGCATTAGGTGGTTGGCTGTCCAAAATAAACATACCTGTTTTTTGTAAGGAAAATGGCATAGTTCTGTTTTTATTGAAATTAAATTTATATCCAGCAGCGTAAGCAATAATTAATGGAGTAGCAATAAAAAAAGTTAAATAAAGAAAAATACAGATAATTTGTCTTGTTTTAATTGTCATAGGAGTAGGTTTTAGGTTTTAGCTGTTAGGTTTCAGGTTTTAATTGCCTAACACCTAACACCTATTCTCTTCTAATATTAGCGCCAATTTTATTTAGTCGTTCGCAGAGATTGGCATACCCACGTTCAATTGAATAGCAATTTTTTAAAACAGATTCACCCTTAGCAGCTAGCATAGCGATAAATAAATTAACTGCTGGCCGTAAAGCAGGTGGGCAGTTAATTGTTGTTGGTTTCATTTTTGTTGGGCCAGTAACAATAACACGGTGAGGATCTAGGAGTGTTATTTTTGCTCCTAATTTATTAAGCTCAGTATAATAAATTGCCCTGTTTTCATAAACCCAGTCATTAACTAGAGTTTTTCCATAAGCTGTTGTTAATATTGGTATAAATAATGGTAAATTGTCAATATTTAAGCCTGGAAATGGGCGACCGTATATTTTGTCTGGCAAGGCGTGTAAGTGAGACGGGATGATTTCAATATCAACTAAATCAAAATAGCCACTAAGTGATTTGTATGTTTGGCTAATATTTATTTTTTGTCCCATAATTCTTAATTTTTCTAGTTCTAATTGTAAAAATTCAATAGGGCAACCTGTTATTGTTAATTTTGATGCAGTTGTAATTGCCATTGATATAAATGCCATTGATTCAATAGGGTCTGGCATTATTGAATAGTTTTCTACTGGTGATAATTTTTTAACTCCAGTAATTTCAAGTTTAGTCGTGCCAATTCCTTTTATTTTAGCACCAGCTTGATTAAGAAAATAGCATAAATCTTGGACCATGTAATTTGATGATGCTAAATTAATTTTGGTTATTCCGTCTGCTAAGACAGCTACTAGAATGGCATTTTCAGTAGCCGTATCGCCTGATTCATACATAGTAAAATCAGCTCCTTTTATTTGTTTATGAGTAATTGAATAGTTGTTTTTTAATTTTTGGACAGTAATGCCAAAGTGCTCTAAAGCAATAATATGAGGATTAACAGTTCTTTTGCCTAATTTGCACCCGCTTACTTTTGGTAATAAAAAATTTTTATATTTATGAACTAATGCGCCAATAAATAAAATAGTCACTCTAGTTTTTTGGTAGGCCTGTTTATCAATTGTTTCTAAATTTATTTTACCATCATTAATAATTTCAAGTTTGTTATTATCAAATTTAATTTTAAATCCAATAGAAATTAATATTTCTACAATTCTATTAACCTCTTCAATTAGAGGGATATTAGATAATGTAGTCTTTCCTTCAATCATTAATAAAGAACACAAAATAGCAATAGCTGAGTTTTTTGCTGAATTAGTATGAATTGATCCAGACAATTTATTCCCACCATTAATTATAAAATTAGACATGAATTTAAGTTAAAAGTTAATAATTAGTCAAAAGTCTATAAAGTCCGTAAAGTCCGTAAAGTCCGTAAAGTCCGTAAAGTCCGTAAAGTCCGTAAAGTCAAAAGTCTATAAAGTCTGTAAAGTCAAAAGTCTATAAAGTCTGTAAAGTCAAAAGTCTATAAAGTCGAAAGTCCGTAAAGTTTCTTTTGTTATTCCCGCAGAGCCTTTCCCCTTTGTCATTCCCGCAGAGCCTTTCCCCTTTGTCATTCCTGTAGATGTTTACTAATTCGTTGACAGTTTTTTAAAAAATGAAATAGGATTTTCTCCATTATTTCCTTGATGCGGACGTTCATTATTGTAATTATATAAATATTGAGATATTTCGTCTTGCAAATGCTCCAATGAATCAAAAACAATGTCTTCTAGTAAATCAGCTTCTATCGTTTTCCAGAACCTTTCAACTTTGCCGTTAGTTTGAGGTCTGTACGGTCTAGTATACCGAT
>JAURWF010000052.1 GCA_030655095.1 bacterium | reverse complement strand
TTCAGACTCTGGTTCAGTTGTTGTTAATGCAGGAAATGCAGAAACAGCGTTTACTCTTAATCAGACAGGCACAGGGAAAATAATGGATTTACAAAAATTAGGAGTTTCTGCTTTTACAATTTTAAATAATGGTAATGTCGGGATTGGAACATCAACACCTTCCTTAGGTCCATTAGTGATGGGCTCAGGTGCTTATGTTACTACTGGAGGTGCTTGGACTAATGCTTCTGATGTTAATATGAAAGAGAATTTTACTGCTATTAATAATAATGATATTTTAAATAAAATTAAACAATTATCAGTTACACAGTGGAATTATAAGAATGAATCTTCGCAAATTAAACATATTGGACCAACAGCTCAAGATTTTTATGGTTTATTTAATCTTGGTGGTTCAAATACTTCAATCTCTACAATTGATCCAGCTGGTGTTGCTTTAGTAGGAATAAAAGCTTTGGCAGGTGAATTTGATAAGTTTGAGTCGTTTATAAATATTAATAATAGTGGGAAATTAATTATTTCCTCACCTCAGTCTGCCTCTAGCACTCAAGAAGGACAAGTAGAAATTGTTGATTTAACAAAGATTAATGCTTCTTCTGCTCAAACTGTTTTTGTTGTTAATCAAGATAGCACAGGAGATATTGCTGATTTTCAAGCCAAAGGAGTAAGTGTTGTTAATATTGGGCAGGCTGGTAAAGTTACTATTGTTGGCGAATTATTAGTTGATGGAAGAATTATGATTTGTTCTGGTGGTAGTTGCTCTTCTGCTTTAGATAATGCTGTCGATCAAACTATGGGTGATATGGGAGTAGAAGGTAAGGTTGTTGCAGAAACATTTGAAAATTATTGTAAAGATGGCTTTGTTTGGACACCTGGGTCTGCTAAATATGGAACAATGCCTGGTTTTTGTGTAATGAGTGATTTAGTCGCTGTTTCTAAATCTCAAGGTGAAGCGCAGTTAGCTTGTAATTCTTTGGGTAATAATTATCATTTAATTTCTGAAAATGAATGGTTGACATTGGCCGAAAATATTCTAAAGGTTTCTGATAATGATCTTGATAAAAATACAGCAGGCATACAATTAGCAATAGGACAAACAGAATATAAATTAACAAATAAAAATATTATAAAGAATTTGGCTAATATTGGCGAATGGACTGATCAAAATATTACTTCTGCAGGATTGCCAGTAGTAGCTCGTTCAAATGATTGGAATGAATACTATGAAGTAAGTAATTATCAGGGTTTAAATATTGCGCCTGCTTATTATTTAACATCTACTAATGGTATTGGTAAAATATTAACTAAAAATAGTAATGTTGGTTTGCGTGGTTTTGTAAGAGGTAATGGCGGAATCTATGGATTAGATTTGAGCCATGCTCCTGATGAGCAGAATGTTAATATTGGGTTTAGATGCGCTAAATAGAAAAAAAAGTTATAAAGTTATAAAGTTATAAAGTTATGAAAATAGAAAAATTTGAAGATATAATTGGTTGGCAGAAAGCAGGAGAATTAACAATAAATATTTATAAGGAATTTAAAAATTGTCGTGATTTTAGTTTTAGGGACCAAATTCAAAGAGCGGCTGTTTCTATAATGAATAATATAGCGGAAGGTTTTGAGAGAAGGACAAATAAAGAATTTATAAATTTTCTTTATATCGCCAAAGGTTCGTGTGGCGAGGTAAGATCAATATTATATTTAGCGGTTAAATTAAAATATATTTCTGATCTTAGCTTTAAAGATGATTATCAATTAACTTTAGAAATTTCAAGGTTAATTTCAGGTCTGATAAAAACTTTATAACTTTCAACTTTATAACTTTATAACTAAAAAATATGATGAATAAATTTCTTGATTTTATAAAATATAATAATTTTGCTGTAATAATTTTAGCAATAGCGCTAATTATTGGTGGTGGTGTGTTTGCTGCTGAGCCTGATGCTATTGGTCAAAAGCAGACTAGAGTTGAAGGAATTGATAATACAGTTTTATTAGCTGTTGATTTGGCTAATTTTAATATGGATTTTAAAATTTCTAAGATTGAAAAAGATGATAAATTTTATTATATTATATATACTTATTTAGATTTGGCTATTATTAATAATACTTGGCAATATCAAATTAAAGAAAAAAAGAGAAAAGTATCTCAAAATTTATCAGAAGATTTAGGAGTTTATTTGGCAGGTGAATTAAAAGAAGAATATGACACTAGACTTAAAGATTTAAAAAAAGAACAGACAAAAGCCGAACAAACTGGTCCAGAAACTAGGACTGAAATAACAGATTACAGTGGTTTAATTGGCAAGACACTTGATTTAGTTGAAAATGTTTTTCCAAATTATGAGCCAATAAAAAAAGTTGAATTGCCAATGATTGAAAATTTTAATTTACCTAATATTAGTTCTAGCCAATTAATAAGCTCAGGAGCGGATAATTTGACTCAGGTGTATAATGATTATATAGTAGAACATAACGTTGATATTAATAATAATGCGACTAGCACAAGTAGTAATACGATAGATTTATCAACTGAATCAACAACATCAACATCGACGTCAATATCAACATCAACAAAGTCAGAATAATTTTTTGAACTACTAAATTTGTATATACAAGGACCAAAAAATATTAAAAATATTTGTATTTTTTAGTATTTTCAGAGTTCCTCAGAAACTATCAGTGGTTCAGACTATTTAATTTTATGTCTAGTGGTTTTCAACAAACTGTTAATTTAAAAGAACAAGTAGAACAACAAAGAAAAGAATCACAACGCCAATCATTGGAAAAGATTGAGCATGTTTTTGGTAGGACGGCTGACGATGGAATTAAAGAGGAATTGCAGAAAATTAATAAACCTGTTAAAAAAGAAATAAAGTCAAATTCTGGGTTAATGCAGATAGTTGTTTTTATTTTAGTTTTTTTGATTATTGGTTTTACTGTTTATAACTTATTTTTTGAAAATAAAACTATTTTTGAGAAAACAATAAAAACTCAAAGCTGGTATGCTGTTAAATTAGTTAATAACGAAACTTTTTACGGTCAGATTAAAGACACTAAAGCTGATCCGATTGTTATGGATAATGTTTATTATAATTATGATCAAGGCAAAGATGATAAAAAAGAAATAGCTGAAACTACTAATTTGCGGTTAGTTAAACGTGGCAAAGAAACTCATGGCCCTGTTGGCACAATGGATCTTGTACGATCTCAAGTTTTATTTATGGAACCACTGAAAACTGACTCCAAAGTGCTTCAGGCAATATTAGGATATGAAAAATAAAAGGTTTGTCATCTTGAACCCGCGCATTTGGCGGGTGAAAGATCTATAATACTTGATACTTTCACATAATTTATTTTTTATGCTTATCATGAATAATCTGTAATTTTTCAAAAAATAAATATAAAAAAGATTGTCTTATTTTGATTAGCTTGGTAAAATAACAATCTATTATAGATCCTTCGCCCTGATTACAGGACTCAGGATGACAAAAAAGGGGAAAAATAAAATTAATAATTATGTTTAAAATAAATAAATTAACTAATGGTTTAGAATTAATTTCAGCGCCATTGTCAGGAACTAAAACTGTCACGGCGTTAGTTATTTTTGGCACAGGATCTAGATATGAAACAAAAAAGAATAATGGTATTTCTCATTTTTTAGAACATATAGTATTTAAAGGAACTAAAAAAAGACCTAATACATTGGCTATAGCAGGAGAATTGGACGGTATTGGCGGCGAATATAATGCTTTCACAAGTAAAGAAATGACTGGTTTTTGGGTAAAAGTTGAAGCTAGTCAACTGGAGTTGGCGATGGATGTATTAAGCGATATAATTCTTAATTCTTTGATGCCTAGCAAGGAAATTGAGCGAGAAAAAGGAGTAATCATTGAGGAAGCTAATATGTATCTTGATAATCCATTAATCCATATTGATGATCTATTTGAGCAGTGTCTTTATGGTGATACGCCAATAGGTTGGACAACTATTGGCAGTAAAGAAAATATTAATGGATTTAAGCGAGATGATTTTGTTGATTATTTTCATTCTCAATATCGCGTAAGTAATGCTATTATTTGTTTGTCCGGAAAAATTCCAGCCAATTCTATTGTGTTAACTGAAAATTTTTTCCAAAAAATGGCTAAAGGACAAGCCAAAGATTGTAGCATTGTAGTTAGTCAACAAAAACAGCCAGAAATTAAATTATTTTATAAAAAAACTGATCAAGCGCATTTGTCGCTTGGTGTGCCATCTTATCCTTCTGGCCATCCATTGGAAACCGCTTTAAAAATATTAGCAGTTCTTTTAGGCGGAACAATGAGCTCTAGGCTGTTTATTAAATTGCGTGAAAGAAGCGGATTGGCTTATTATGTAAAAACGCAAAGCGAGTGTTATACGGATAGTGGATATTTAACAACTTGCGCGGGAGTACCATTAGCTAAAGTAGATATAGCTATAAAAATAATTTTAGAAGAATATCAAAAATTAGTCACTAGTATTGTTGCTAAAGATGAGCTAGTAAGAGTTAAACAGTGCATAATTGGCAGAACAGCTTTGCAACTTGAGGAGTCAGATAGTATGGCTAGTTGGTATGCTCAGCAGGCGATTACTTTTAAACAGCAAAAAGTTAGTAAAAAGATTTTGTCGCCTAATGATTATTATGAAAAAATTCGTCAAGTAAGCGCTGAAGAAATAATGAAAGTGGCTAAAGAAATTTTTGTTAATAATAAATTAAATTTGGCCGTTATTGGACCATATAAAGATAAAAAAATATTTAAAGATATTTTGAGGTTTAATTAGCAGTTTTCTTTTTCTATGCAGAAAGTAAAAGCTTTAGTATTGTTATCAGGAGGATTAGATTCAATGTTGGCCGCCAAGATTTTGATGGAACAGGGGATTGAAGTTGTCGGACTAAGTTTTAAAAGTTGTTTTTTTGGTACAGATAAAGCTAAAAAAGTAGCTGAACAGCTCGGTATAAAATTAATTGAGATAGATTTTTCCAAAGAACATTTAGCTATGTTAAAAAGCCCAGCACATGGTTATGGAAAAAATATGAATCCTTGCATTGATTGTCATGGATTAATGCTAAAGAAAGCTAAAAAAATAATGGAAGAAAATTTATTTGATTTTGTTGCTACTGGTGAAGTTTTAGGTCAGAGACCAATGTCACAACATAGAGACGCTTTAAAAATAGTAGAAAAAATCGCTGGATTAACAGGAAAATTAGTTAGACCAATGTCAGCAAAATTATTAGATGAAAGCGAGCCAGAAAAACTTGGAAAAATAAATCGAGAAAAATTATTAGATATTAGCGGAAGGTCGCGAGATAGACAGTTAGAACTAGTAAAAAAATACAATATTTTAGAATATTCCAAGCCTGGTGGAGGATGTGTTTTGACTGATCCAACATTTAGTAAAAAATTGATTAAAATGTTTGAATATTGGCCTGATTGCAATGAAAATGATATTGCAGTATTGAAAAATGGCAGAAATTTTTGGTTTAATGCATTGTCAAATAATAAAATTTTAGCTATTATTGGTAGAGAAAAAGAAGATAATGAAAATTTATTAAAATTAAAACAGTCTAATGATGTTATTATTGAATTAGCAGATTTTGCTGGACCGATAAGTTTAATTAGAGCAAAAAATTTTAAATTAGAAGTTATTAATAAAATACAAGAAATAGACGTGCCAGAAGAGATTGATATAAGTAAATTAAAATTTGATGAAGAAAAAAGTTTCGAAGAAATATTAAAAATAGTTGCTTTATTAACTAGCTATTACGTCGTCAAAGCACGAGGTAAAAGAGTAAACGTAATAACAAATTAAGAGTCTGTTGCTAAATACGGTGTTCGACGATAGACCCATTAGTAGTTTTTATCTAAAAGTTTTTGCGATTTTTTGGATTTATGGTAATATATAAATGTTGATATTGTTGATATAACATACGTATACTAACAATTCGTATAATATACAAATTTTCGCATATTATTTAACAAATATGTCGCATAATAACGAATTGTGCGTCATTTTTAAAATAAAGTAAAATTATTATGACATACAGATTCACTACAATTATAACTCAAGAAAGTAAATGGTATGTTGCTCGTTGCATTGAATTAGGGGTGGTTAGTCAGGGAAAAACAATTGAAGAAGCTCAAGAAAATATTAAAGAAGCAGCTGAGCTTTATTTAGAGGGCCAACCACAAGCCAAAAAATTTTTGTCTCAAAAAGCTCCGTTGGTCACCTCTCTTGAGTTAAAATATGCCTAAAATTTTTTCTGGTAAGCAAATTATTAAAATTTTATGTCGAGAATTCGGCTTTTATTTTTTTTCTCAAAAAGGCAGTCATGCTAAACTTAAAAAAAGAGAAGGAAATAGAGAAATCATCACTATAATTCCTATACATAAAGAATTGGCTCGAGGAACTTTAAAAGGAATTTTAGAATTAGCAGAGGTTGATGAACAAGAATTTTGGGAAAAAATTAAAAGCAAAAAAAGTTAAAAATTATATGCCATAATAAAAATTATTTTGATGACTTATTTGGCAAAGTTGATATTGTAATAAAATTTAATCAAAATATTAGTAGACGATATAATACATAATGACCTGTTGTCTTTTGGCGACAGAGTCGTCTTGTGTCATTGCGGGCTTGACCCGCAATCCACTCCTTATTAATTATTAATAAACTAGCCGGCAATTAAGTTGGCAGAACAAAAAATTTATGAAAAAAGCGTTAATTGTTATTTTGGTTGTAGCTGTAATTGTAGTTATGTATGGCTGGGGTGTTTATAATAAAATGGTTGTTGCTAGCGAAGCAGTAGATGGTCAATGGGCACAAGTTGAAACTCAATTCCAAAGACGTTTTGATTTAATTCCAAATTTAGTTGAATCAGTTAAGGGCGCGATGCAACAAGAACAAAAAGTATTTGGTGATTTAGCTGAAGCTAGAACCCGTTATGCTGGCGCTAAAACAGCAGATTCTAAAGCTGAAGCAGTCGGCGGAGTTGAAGGCGCTTTAGCAAGATTGTTGGTAGTTATGGAAAATTATCCTCAATTAAAGTCAGTTGAAACAGTGCAAACTTTGATGGCACAATTAGAAGGTACTGAAAATCGTGTAAGTGTTGAGCGTAAAAGATTTAATGATTTGGCTCGAGATTTTAATGTAATAATTAAACGTTTACCAGCTAATTTATTTGCCTCTTGGTTCGGTTTTAGCGAGAAAAAATATATTGAATCAGTAGCAGGAGCTGAAAATGCGCCAGCTGTAAAATTCTAAAAAAAATCAAATGACATAGTTTTATTTATGATTAAACTTATCAAACACTCAAGTTGTGTTTTGTTTTTATTGCTAATTGCTTTGCCTTGTATTGCTTATTATGATTTAGGTAAGCCGACTGGTTTTGTTAATGATTTTGCTAATGCTTTAAATGGTGAACAGAAACAAAAATTAGAAACTAAATTAAGTGAATTTTCTAAAACCAGTAGTAATGAAATTTCCGTTGTTACTATTAAAAGTTTAGATGATGATACTGTTGAAAATTTTGCTTCTCAATTATTTAAAGATTGGGGTATTGGTAAAAAAAATAAAGACAATGGTGTTTTGATTTTGATTGCGATTGACGATAGACTGATGCGCATTGAAGTTGGTTATGGCTTAGAAGGAGCTTTAACTGACGCACAGAGCTATTGGATTATTAATCAGATTATGAAGCCTGCTTTTAAGGCTAATGATTATTATTTAGGAGTTGATAGCGCTGTTGATAAAATCATAGGAGCAACAAAAGGTGAATATATTCCTGAAAGTAAAAAGGAAAATAATCAGAATAATAATTTATCGTGGGAATTTATTTTTTATATAATTATTTTTGGTTTTATATGGTTATCAAGTATTTTGGGTAGAAGTAAATCTTGGTGGTTAGGCGGAGTAATAAGCGTTATTATTGGCGTAATTATAGGGGCATTTAAAGGATTTTTATTTTTTGGCTTAATATCTATTGCTATTTTAGTGCCAATTGGTTTATTATTTGATTATATTGTTTCTAAAAATTATCAAAAAAGCAAAGCTACAGGAATTTGGCCTTGGTGGTTTGGCGGTGGTGGTTCTGGTGGAGGCTTTGGAGGAGGATTTGGTGGATTTGGCGGAGGTGGCTCTGGCGGAGGTGGCTCTAGCGGAGATTGGTAAAGTAAATCTTAAACTTAAACTTGTATGTCTGAAAAAATTGATTATCAAAAATTGGAAAAAAAATTAACCTTGCAGAAAAAAAGTTGCTGGGAAGTTTGGGATGATAAAATTAAAAAACAAGCTTTTGATTTTGCCGAAGGTTATAAAAATTTTTTAAATAAATCTAAAACAGAAAGAGAAGCAATTGAAACTGGAATTGAATTAGCCCAAAAAAATGGTTTTAAAAATATTACTGAAGTAAAATCGCTTTCTGTTGGAGATAAAGTTTATGCTATTAATCGTGATAAGAGTTTATTTTTAGCTAGAATCGGCAAACAAGGGCTAGATAACGGAATGAGAATAATTATGTCGCATATTGATTCGCCTCATTTGGATTTTAAAGTTAATCCGCTTTTTGAAGATGAAAATTTAGCTTTTGCTAAAACTCATTATTATGGTGGTATTAAAAAATATCAATGGCCAGCCATTTCTTTAGCTTTGCATGGAGTTGTTTGTTTGGAAAATGGGAAAAAAATAAATATTAAAATTGGAGAAAAAGATGATGAGCCAATTTTTATGATTACTGATTTATTACCTCATTTGGATCGACCAGTTGGACATAGTGGTAAGTCTGAATATCATGAAATTAAAGGAGAGGAATTAAATTTATTATTAGGCTCATTACCAGTGAATGATTCAAAAATTAAAGAAAAAGTTAAATTGGCAATATTAGAATATCTTTATAATAAATATGGAATTAAAGAAGAGGATTTTGCTAGTGCGGAAATACAAGCTGTTCCTTGCGAAAAAGCAAGAGATTTAGGTTTTGATAGAAGTTTAATTTCAGCTTATGGTCATGATGATAAAGTTTGTGCTTACTCATCTTTGATGAGTTTTTTTGATGCTGAAATAATTGATCAAACGCAAGTTTGTATTTTAATAGACAGAGAAGAAATAGGTTCAGATGGAAATACTAGCGCTCAATCAGTATTTTTAGAAAGTTTTATGTTGGATGTTTTAAAATTAAATCAAAAAAATTGCGATATAAATGAAATTTATCATTCATATGGTATTAGCCAAGCGATTTCAGCTGATACAACAGTAGCAGTTGATCCTGATTATAAAGATGTTCATGATTTACGAAATGCTTGTAGAATGGGATTTGGTTTAGCAATAGAAAAATATACTGGTCATGGCGGTAAATATTCAACATCTGAAGCATCAGCTGAATTTTTACAAAAATTAAGAATGATTTTCAAAAAAGATAAAAATATTGTTTGTCAGTTTTCTGGTGGAATTGGAAAAGTTGATCAGGGCGGTGGTGGGACTATTGCTAAATATTTAGCTAATCGCAATATAGACGTTGTTGATGCTGGCGTAGCTTTATTTAATATACATGCGCCGTTAGAAATTGCATCCAAAGCTGATATTTATTGCGCTTATTTAGGATACAAGGCTTTTTATCAGGAATAATGCGATTAGTATTTAAATATTATTTTAGCACTCTTGACAAGAGAGTGCTAATTAGTATAGAATAAAAAATATAAACTAAGGAGTGGATTGCGGGTCAAGCCCGCAATAGCACAGGGCGGAAATGGATTGCGGGTCAAGCCCGCAATGACACGTTTAAGGCGTTGGTTTGTTGGGCAAGCCCGCAATGATAATATTTTATGGATAAAAGAAAAATTTTAATTCTTAATACAATTATTAAAGAGCATATTAAAACTGGTATTCCAGTTGGTTCAGAAGTTTTAGTTGGTAAATATAAATTAGATATTTCTTCTGCTACTGTTAGAAATGAAATGGCAGAGTTAGAAGAATTAGGTTATATTGCGCAACCATATACTTCATCTGGTCGTATTCCTACTGAAAAAGCGTATAATTTTTATTTAGAGAATTTAAGCAAGAAAAAATTAAAGCCGACAGAGATAGAAAATTTTTCTAAGTTATTAAAAGAAAAAGATGAATTAAGTTTTAAACAAGTTGCCAAAGAGCTTGCTAAAGTTTCTGATAGTGCGGTATTTTGGGCATTTCATCAAAATAATTTATATTATACAGGTATTTCCAATTTATTATCTCAGCCTGAATTTTGTCAAACTGAATTGATTTATGATATTTCTAAAATCATTGATAGAGTTGATGAAATTATAAATAATATTTTTAATGAAATTCAAGAAAAACCACAGATTTTTGTTGGATCAACTAATCCATTCGGTGATTTTTGTGGAACGATTTTAGTTAAATATAAATTAAAAAATAATGTTGGTTTATTCGGTATTCTTGGTCCAATGAGAATGGATTATGAAAAAAATTTGGCGTTAGTAGAATTTATTAATAATAAGATTATTGAAAAATAAAAATATGTTTGATAAAAAAGATTCTTTAAAAGTTGAAAAAATAAAAAAGGGGATTTATAGACATTATAAAGGTGGAAAATATTGTGTTTTATATTTAGGTTATAATAGCGAAAACAGAGAAGAAGTTGTTGTTTATCAATCAATTGCTGATAATAAAATTTGGGTTAGACCAAAAAAAATGTTTTTAAGCCGAGTTGAAATAGATGGTAAAAAAGTAAATAGGTTTGAACATGTTAGTGACTTAGAAGTTGATGATTTTGAGGAAAAATATAAACGAGCTTTGGCTGATTATCAAAATTTATTAAAACAAACAGCTAAAGAAAAAATGGAATTTGCTAGATTTGCTAATGAGAGGTTGTTTTATGAGATTTTGCCAGTTTATGATAATTTAAAAACAGCGATTCAACATATTAATGAAGTCGCTGAAAAAAATGGATGGGTTATTGGTATCAAATATATTATTAAACAATTTAGTGACGTTTTAAAAAATTCAGGCATAGAAGAAATAATAGTTGAAAAAGGGAAGTTTGATCATAATATTATGGAAGCAATTAGTAGTGAAGAAACAGAAGATAAAAAATTAGATGGACAAATCGCAAAGCAAGTTAAGGATGGGTATAAATTAAATGGAAAAGTGATTGAGGCGGCAAAAGTGGTAGTTTATAAGTTAAAATAATTATTAATTTAAAGTAAAAATTATGTCATCAATTATAAAATGGACTCCATTTCTTGAATCATTTGAGGATATGGATAAAATGTTTGAAGGTTTTATCCCAGCTAGAACAGATTTAACTAATTATGTTCCGGCAGTAGATATTTATCAGGATGAAAAAAATGTTTATATTGAAACACAGTTAGCAGGAATTGATCCAGAAAAAGTTGATATTTCGATTGAAAACGACGTTCTAACTATTAAAGGTGAAAGTGAAAAGAAAAGTGAAGTTGAAGATAAAAATTATTATCGCAAAGAAATAAGACGAGGTAGTTTTTATCGTAGTGTGCCTTTACCGTCTCATGTAATTAGTGAAAAAGCTAGCGCAGAAGCAGTTAATGGTATTTTAAAAATTGCTGTTCCCAAAGCGTTAGAAGTTAAATCAAAGATGATTAAAATAAATATAAAAAAATAATTATAAATTAATAAAAATTAAAATCTATGTCAAAAATTTTAGGAATTGATTTGGGGACTACTAATTGCGCGATGGCTATTATTGAAGGTGGACAGCCAAAAATTTTAGAAAATGCTGAAGGAAATAGAACAACTCCTTCTATTGTTGCGATTTCTAAAAATGGTGAAAGATTGGTTGGATTAACTGCGAAAAGACAAGCAGTGACTAATCCAGAAAATACTGTTTATGCGATTAAGCGATTAATCGGCAGACGTTTTGAAGATGATGAAGTTCAGCGTGATATTAAAATATCACCTTATAAAATTGTTAGAGCTAATGAGGGTGTTAAAATAAAAATGTCTGATAATGAATATACTCCGCAGGAAATATCGGCTATGATTTTATCAAAATTAAAAGCTGATGCCGAAGCTAAATTAGGCGAGAAAATAACAGAAGCAATTATTACTGTTCCTGCATATTTTGATGATTCTCAACGTCAGGCAACAAAAGATGCTGGCAAAATTGCTGGATTAGATGTTAAACGAATTATTAATGAACCAACTGCGGCTGCATTGGCATATGGTTTTGAGAAAAAGAAAGGCGAGCAAATTGCGGTTTATGATTTGGGCGGAGGAACTTTTGATATTTCAATTCTTGATGTAAGCGCTGATACCGTTGAAGTAAAATCTACAAATGGTGATACTCATTTAGGCGGAGAAGATTTTGATCAACGATTAATTCATTGGATAATTGAAGAATTTAAAAAAGATCAAGGAATTGATTTGTCAAAAGATACTTTAGCTTTGCAAAGAATTAAAGAATCAGCTGAAAAAGCAAAAATTGAATTATCAACAACAATGGAAACAGAAATTAACCAACCGTTTATTACTACTGATGCTAATGGACCAAAACATTTAGTTATGAAAATGTCGCGTGCTAAACTTGAGGAATTAGTTGGTGATTTGGTTGAGAAAACTATTGCTCCTTGCCAAGCAGCCTTAAAAGATGCTGGTTTTACAATTAAAGATATTCATGAAGTAATTTTAGTTGGTGGAATGACTCGTATGCCTTTGGTGCAGAAAAAAGTTAAAGAGTTTTTTGGCAAAGATCCAAATTTAACTGTTAATCCAGACGAAGTTGTTGCTTTAGGAGCTGCTGTGCAAGCTGGTGTTTTGCAAGGCGATGTTAAAGATGTGTTATTACTTGATGTTATTCCTTTGACTTTAGGAATTGAAACTTTGGGAGGCGTATCAACTCCATTAATTGAAAGAAATACAACTATTCCAACTTCTAAATCGCAAGTTTTTTCAACAGCAGCAGATGGTCAAACTAGTGTTGAAATTCATGTTTTGCAAGGAGAACGTCCGATGGCATCTGATAATAAATCTTTAGGAAGGTTTATTTTAAATGGTATTCCATCTGCTCCTCGTGGTGTTCCGCAAGTTGAAGTAAGTTTTGATATTGATGCAAATGGTATTGTTAATGTAAAAGCTAAAGATAGAGCGACAAATATAGAACAACAAATTACAATTACAGCTTCTTCTGGTTTAAGTAAGGAAGAGGTTGAAAAAATGAAAAAAGAAGCTGAATTGTATGCTGATGAAGATAAGAAAAAAAGAGAGCAAATAGAAATTAAAAATCAGGCCGAATCTGTTATTTTTCAAACAGAAAAATTAATTAAAGATTCTGGTGACAAAATAAAAGCGGAAGATAAAAAAGAATTAGAAGAAAAAGTTGAGGCTTTGAAAAAAGTAAAAGACAGCGATCAGATTGATGAGATAAAAAAGAATTTGGATGAATTAAATGTTGTAGCGCAAAAAATAGGCGCGGCAATGTATCAATCCGCCTCTGCCGAAGCTAATAAATCTGCTGGCGAACAAGCAGGTGGTGAAGAGAAAAAAGAAGAAAATCCACTTGAAGGGGAGTTTACTGAGAAAAAATAACCCTCACCCTACCCTCTCCCGCTCCTTGCGTCCGTGGGAGAGGGAAAAAAGGAAATTAAAGAAAGAATAAAATAAATTGTATGCGTAAAGTCCAGTTTCAAACAGGGGAGTATTATCACATCTACAACCGAGGGGTTGATAAACGGGAAGTTTTTATTGACGAGAAAGATTACGTTAGATTTTTAATTGGGATGAAGGAATTTAATAATAAATCAACTGATTCGGAAAGGGATTATTACAAAAGAAAAATGATAAAAACTAAACAAGAAGCGCAAGAAGAAGCGCAAGAAGAAACGCAACTAAGTCTCGGGTACCCGAGACTTAGTTGCGTTTCTTCT
>JAURWF010000044.1 GCA_030655095.1 bacterium | reverse complement strand
GTAACGTGGCGCTATTCTGCTTGACACGCTCAAGCATGCTCTCCAAATAGCTTTGCAACACCGCCAAATCATTTGCTAAATCTTCTTCCAAGTAATTCTCTAGGCAATTAAATTTAAGAGACCCCGGGCTATGACCGGAGATTCACAAAGGTTTGACCTAAGCCGGTCTCGACGATACTCAGAGACTCGACCCAAAGTAAGGAGAATGACCTATGCGAGATTATCGAAGTTTGCGTCATACCCGACGGAATTGCAAATACCGCATTGTAAAAGAAAAAAGACAGTAATATTGGGGATATTACGAAAGCACCTTGAACAGTTATTTCATCAATTAGCCAAACAGCAAAACCGTGAAATAATTGTTGTCTGATTTTCAGGGATTGCAGGATTTAGCTTATATTTAAAAGCCGCTTGAAATCCGACTTCAACGGACGTTATGCGTTTGGCCAAGGCATGGTTTAGAAAGTTTTAATGCAGAACAAGCGCACCCCGCCAGTAGGTCTTGTCAACCTAACCGGCAGGGTAGCCCGCTAGCTCTTCCTGCTTGCAAAAAGCAGGAACCCGCCGCCGGCAACTATCGCTGCCACGCCGACCCAGGTTGGGACATTAACCGTCTGTGTGTCTTTAACTGACAGCTCGATCGGACCCAACTTGGCTTCTTGCGTTTCCCGAGTATAACTAAAACGGCCATACACCAGTCCCAATAGACCGGCTATGATCAACGCGATTGCTACGATCTTGATTGCGCCCATCTTATCTCTCCTAATAAAAGCCTCATTTGGAAGCCTGCCTCCGTTACGAGACAGGAGTCGGGTAGTCCGCACGCACTGTCGCTTCGCGCCATTACGTGCTCTGCTTTATAGCCCTTGCCGGGTATAAAACGCGGGAAGCAGGACGGCGGCTGGGGCAGGCCTAAAATCGTGCAGGACCTGTCAGATTTTCCTGCTTCGCCGCACAAAACCATCCAGTCGCTACACGATTCTTCGGCCTTGAATGACGCGCAACACGATTACGATGACCGCGATCACCAACAGAATGTGAATAAACCCGCCCAGTGTGTACGAGGACACCAAACCCAGTATCCAGAGGATAACCAGAACGATCGCTAGAGTTTCAAGCATGTGTGCTTCTCCGTAAAAGGCCGTCAATTGACGGCAATAAAACCACCGATAAACAAATGAAGACTCTACCAAGGTTAGGCTACGCTCGCCCAGAAAGCGGTAAACTTCATATTTATCTACTTTGAAAAAATATTTGAGCCTATCCCGTTGCTGCGATGCATCAGGCCAGCCTGTTCAAACTCGCCTGCACAGCTCAGAGGCACTCGTTTTATTTGTTTTCCGTAATATCTTTAATATCCTTTTTGATGTCACCAAAGCCCGCCTGAACCTTGCCGACGTTCTTTTGAACATTTCCTTCTATCTCCAGGCCTTCATCGTCCAGTATTATGCCGGCAGCTTCCTTGACTTTACCTTTCGCTTCTTCGACTCGACCTTTTATTTGATCTTTATTCATGAGTATCTCCTGAAATGTTAGTCATGACCACATAGCCATGGACAGCGCAGGAATGATGTTTTCCATCGCTTGGTCAAAACAATACATGCAAAACAAAACCCTGTCTGTGCGGTGTCGAACATAGCCTACATAGCGGCAACATCCCAAATATAGGGGCTAAAAATGGGTCTAGCGTACCCTGGATGCAGCCTCCGCCGACTTGTTACCGGCATGGCAATTTAATCGGTTTCCTTACTGACGCGAAAGTATTATAGTGAGATTTCACTTCATTCCGGCACAGGAGACTCTCATGGCCAACAGCGGAATTGATAAGGATTGTTTGCCCTACGCACCGTGCATTAATGGCTTTCGGCTACAGCCCAGACCGGCGGTAATGAGCGAAGATCATGAGTGAGTCTATTACCACCCGCATTGAAACCGACTCCTTGGGCGCCATCGCCGTGCCTGCCGACAAATACTGGGGCGCGCAAACACAGCGATCGCTGGAACATTTCAAAATCGGTAATGAACGCCTGCCCAGGCCGTTAATCCGTGCGCTGGGGATTGTCAAACGTTGCGCGGCCCTAACCCATATCTCGCAGGATAACATTGACGATAAACTCGGCTACGCCATCGTCGATGCGGCTCAGGATGTGATTGACGGCAAGCTGGACGACCACTTTCCGCTGGTGGTCTGGCAAACCGGCTCCGGTACGCAATCCAACATGAACGCCAACGAGGTGATCGCCAATCTGGCCAGCGAACGGCTCGGCGGCGCGCTGGGCTCGAAAGCGCCCGTCCATCCCAACGACCACTGCAACCGCGGCCAGTCGACCAACGATGTGTTTCCAACCGCGATGCATATTGCCACGGTCGAGCAACTGCATCAATTGCTGATCCCTGCGCTGCAACGCCTGCACCAGGCGCTGTCGGCTAAATCCGAGGCCTGGGCCGACATTATCAAAATCGGGCGCACTCATTTGCAGGATGCCACGCCGCTGACGCTGGGCCAGGAATTTTCCGGTTATGCCGTGCAGCTGCAACGGGGTATCGAAAGGATCAACGACAGTCTCAAACGGCTGTATCCTCTCGCCCAGGGCGGTACGGCCGTCGGAACCGGCTTGAACGCCAAACCCGGTTTTGCCGATCAATTTGCCGAACAAGTGGCCAGCTTTACCCGGCTGCCGTTCACTTCCGCCGCCAATAAATTCGAGGCGATGGCGGCGCACGATGCGCTGGTCGAAATCTCCGGCGTGTTGAATACGCTTGCCGTCAGTCTCAATAAAATTGCCAATGACATTCGGCTGCTGAGTTCGGGTCCGCGTTCGGGATTCGGAGAACTCATCCTGCCCGAAAATGAGCCCGGTTCGTCGATCATGCCGGGTAAAGTCAATCCCACCCAATGCGAGGCCATGACCATGGTTTGCGCTCAGGTTATGGGCAACCACGCCACTATTACTTTTGCCGGCGCGCAGGGACATCTGGAACTCAACGCGTTTAAGCCGGTCATTATTTACAACGTATTGCAGTCGATACGTCTGCTCGGCGAGGCGGCGACCAGCTTTACCGAGTATTGCGTCACGGGTATCACACCGAATACCGGGCGTATTGCCGAACTGATGGAAAAATCGCTGATGCTGGTAACGGCCCTGGTGCCGCACATCGGCTACGACAATGCCGCCCATATTGCCAAAATGGCTTTAAAAAACAACAC
>JAURWF010000035.1 GCA_030655095.1 bacterium | reverse complement strand
CATCCAGATTCAACTCAACGAAAACAGCATCGGGACACTGCTGGTTTTGAGCATCCCCAATACCCAATGATCCCAACAAAGTATCTGTTAGATAAACCAGTAGGTTAAGCAGGTAATGCTCACCCCGGTAATTTGGGTTGTGGTGATGGTATACAATATCTTGAATAGGTTTTGGCATCGCCCAGCTTTTCATTAACCAGGCGCCTAATAAGGTGTGATCAACGCCAAAAGCAAACTGCTCGATATTAACTGTATTCAATGTCGGATTGGCGTCTATGAGTTTACTCAGATAAGCGAATTCTGCTGGAAATTCATGCCCTAGCAGCGGAAAACCAATGTTATGAATAAAAGTCGACAGAAATAATACATCCGGCCGCATTTGCTGCTCGACAGGCAATTTATGATTGAGCATTTTAATCAGTCGCGTACCCGCCAAGGCTTGTATCCAAAACATTTCGGTGCCGATGGCACCCTTTTTAGGAATACGAAACGGTTTCAACGCACTTAACCCTAAAGCCAGATTCATCACGAAATCAAAACCCAAAATAAGGCTGATGGCGTCTTTAACCGAAGTGATTTTACCCCGATAGCCGTAAAGGGAGGAACTAGCCCAACGAATTACCTGGGCTGTTAAAATGGGATCCAGTTCAATGATGCCAGCTAGTTTGGCTGCATCTGCCAAGGGGTCGGCTGCCAATTGCAGCGCTTTATCAGCAATGCCCGGCAAAGGCGGCAAATTTTTAATTTTGCCAACGGCATTACGCATATTTGCCGGATGAGAAAGATGCTCAAGCGGGGAATCAATACTTGAAAGTATCCAATTAATCAACGCGGGTTCCATGATCTCGGCCCCTTTCAGTTTATATTCAAGCGATTAAGTTTTCTATACAACGTTCTTTCACTGACATTCATTTCAGCCGCAATCAATTTACGATTACCCTGGTATTTTTTGATCAATTGCTTTAAGTAATCGGTTTCCATACTTTCCATGGGCGTCAAATGATTAACTGCAGATTTACTGCCGGCAAATTCCTTAGGTGGCGTCTTATTCTCCTGATCGCTAGCCGTAAGGTCGACGTCAACACACTGGGCACTTGCATTAATCGGGAAGGCCGGGATGCCCTGATCGATACCTTGTCCTCGATGTTCAAATGTTACGCTATCCGTGTCTTGACTCTGACGCCTCATAATGACAATCTCCGAAGCTTCAATCTGATCGTTCATGCAAAGATTTGTTGCTAGTTGCAAGCAGTTCTTAAGTTCGCGAATATTGCCCGGCCATTTGTGATCATTCAACTTCATTAACGCCTCGTTAGAAATTCTGAACGCACGTTCTTCTGTCCGACTAATTTGTTCAAGCAGGTGCCGTACCAACAAGGGGATATCCTCGCGTCTTTCTCGTAAAGAGGGAATCTCAATTGGAAAAACAGCTAATCGGTAAAACAAATCCTCTCTAAAGCGCCCGCTTTTAATCATTGCAGTCAGGTTTCGGTGAGTAGCGCTAACGACCCGAACCGATGACGTTAACGTCACCGTTCCACCAACACGCCTGAATTGTCCGGTTTCAAGCGCTCTTAACAGTTTGGGTTGTAAAGACAACGGCAATTCACCAATTTCGTCCAGAAATAATGTGCCCCGATTGGCCAACTCGAACAGCCCTTTTTTAGCTGTTGCCGCCCCTGTAAACGAGCCTTTTTCATGTCCGAAAAGTTCACTTTCAAACAACTCTGCATTGAGTATCGTGCAGTCAACAACCACAAATTCTTCGGCGGCGTTTTTTGACTGCCGATGAATATACTCGGCAGCTAATTCTTTTCCTGTCCCTGTCTGGCCATTAAGCATGACTGCTGCCTGCGAGTGCGCCGCCTGTTGCAGCTTGGTCTTAAGTTTCAGAAAAGCAGGCGATATGCCAATCATTCTGGAACTTTCAGTCGATGAGCGTGTAGTGCCCGAGAGCAAAACCGACTCACCTAAATACAGACAACCATCCGAATCAACAAGCGGATAGCCTCGCACTCGCACAAACTGCGGCGCTTGATCCTCTAACCGGTCAGTAAAGAGTCCCGCATAGGGCTCAAGGCGCTTAAAAAAATCAGCATGTCGGCATTTTCCGGATTCATGGCAGCAAGGCAGCGCCATGCGTTTTTCAGGGCTCATGCCGAAATGCGCCTGCCAAGCCTTGTTGACAGCGACAACCGTCAACGTGGCGTCGATCATTAAAAAGGGCGTGTCATGCGTTTCTAATAAAGACTCAAGGGTGATTGAATTTCTTAACATGCCTCTCCTGAGAATAAATTCTTAATTTTTTGACTCTGGCGTCTGACCTGAAATCAACGCGAAAAATGCCTGCAAATTAACGGCAACGCTTGATAAGGCTTGAATGGCAAGTCAAGTCTGAATAGCCGGCGTGTTCTAACTTAATAGTTTACCTGACAGATTTGACATTAGCCAATGACATAACCGACAACACACCTGCAAAATGTGTCAGCTCGCCCCTAGTTCCAAACTTGAGAGACGGGCTAAACCAGCACTTCCAAAGTTGGCATTAATTTTGTATGTATCTTGGTGTGGAAGATTAACCTTTAGCGGTTAATTTATCAGACAACCCTTGATACAGTCGGGTCGTGTATCAACGGGGAGATCAATCCGACCTGATATCAATTTTGGAGAATATCATGAAAACTTTAAGCACAATGTTGAAAGCCTTTTGGCAAGAAGAGTCCGGCCTGACTATGGTTGAATACGCGGTGGC
>JAURWF010000039.1 GCA_030655095.1 bacterium | reverse complement strand
TGCTTTATTTTCTCCGAAAATTCAAAACGTATTCTCTAAATTCTCAATTTTCTAAATTCCCCGTCTTCTTCCTACAACTGGTGCATAACGGATGACGCTATGGCAAGTGCGGGAATAAATTGTTGCTCAACTGTCAGCCAGCACAAATGTATGTAAAGATTGCAAACGTTTCAACGAACACGCAAACCCGCATTTGCTCTAGCGTTTGTTAGCGCATGTAATTTCTTTCAAAAGTATTCAAATTGTCTGATTTTCAAAGCAGTCAAGCGGAATTCTTTGAAAGTCATTCCGAGAAATTCTGTCCGGAATGTCAAAGTTGTCGAAAAAACTGTCGATGCGAAAAGTCGAGTAGAGTTGTCGTGCAAAAGCTGTCTTAAAAGCCATTCTCGCCGAGCTTGTCGAGCCGAACCTGTCGCTCCGAGGCAATAGGCCAAAACCGATTCGATGAAGTTTTCTCGCTGAGCTATTCGTGCCGAGTTTGTCTGTCCAAAAATTTCGAAGTTTTCCTGAATGTAATTCTTGTCTGGCGGAATGAGTTTTCAAAAATAAAAAATGTCGTAAATTCCTGTCTTTCTGTTTGTTGCCGTGTCTTTTATTATATGCGCTAACGGTTGACGCTATGGCAAGTGCGGGATTAGATTGATGCTCAACTGTCTGCCAGCACAAATGTATGTAAAGATTTCAAATGTTTCAACGAACACGCATACCCGCATTTGCTATAGCGTTTGTTAGCGGCTGTTGCTTTCTTTCCACCACCGAAAATTGTCTGATATAATGAGTTCATTCTTTTTATAATGAAGAGTTGTCTTCATTGGAATTGTCCGATATTGTAAGTTATACTTGTCTGCAAGTTGTCGAATTTCGGTTGTATCATCATATGTCAGCATAAACTTTCCTTTGACATTTGAGGTGAGTTCAAATAATCGTTCATGGTCAATATCAAAATAGGTATAAAGGCGTTTGCCTGCAACTGTGTAAGGAGGATCTATAAAAAAGTAAGCATTCTCATTCCCTAGGTTTTGTTCCATGGCTTCAAAAGCGTCACCTGGAATAAAGTCTATTTTGTTTTTCACATATCCAATTGCAAGAATTCTGTCGTGCAAAGTCTTAGGATACCAACGAGAGGCTATTCCTTTTCCATTCTCACCGTTCTTAATCATACCAGAACCTTTAGCAAGAATTCCACCATGAAAAATTCTGTTCTTCAAAATGGTACAAAAGGCAATGTCTTGCAATTGTTTGTGTGGATTTTCTAATTCTGCTTTAACGTTTGCAAGTGATAATTCAAAAGAATAAATTTTATCCGCAAGCCACTTATTTTTGCCATTAAAGATAACTTCCCAGACAGCGGCAATTTCTTCATCTAACTCGACCATTATGATCTTTTCAGCCAATTTTTCGAAAGCTGCTGTTAAACTAACGATACCACCGCCGGCAAAAGGTTCAACTAGGGTGTTTATAGTTTTATTCTCTTGTTTTAACCATTGCCTTACAGTTGGAATAAGCCAAGTCTTGCCACCAGGATAGCGAAAAGGGCTGCGCTGTGGAACAGAAGAAACATTGATAATTGACGGGTCAATGTTTTTCTCGCTAATGTCGAACATAGTCAATTGATTATTCATTCTACTACTATGTTTTCAAAGTTATCAATATCAGTTTTTCCAACTCTTTTTGCGTCAAGTTTTCTTTGTAAAATATCAGTGAACTGGCTAATTGAACCTGCTTCAAATTTGGCAATATGCTCTAATGCATTTGCAAACTTGGTATAAACAACTCTTTGCAGTTTCAATGTTAAAACTTTTGTTTCGTCGTCAGGAATAAGGTCGTAAAGAAAGAAAGCAAAGTCAGATTCGTTTTTATCAAATTCTGGTAATGTAGTTAATGTATTAAAGAAACTTGATTGTAATGCAACTACTTGTTTCTTATTCCATTGCTTCAAAATAGAACCCTTTGCTATTATTTGTGGGATAAGTCGTTTCCTTGAAGATGACAGATAATCTGGTTTAGGGTATTTAAAAGCTTTTGTCCAGCTAAATAAAGGGCTTGGCTCTTCTAAATAAGCAGTAAAAGGACCAGTCAAATTCCCCGAAATATAGACAGCTTGAACTTCGAGTGATCCAAAGTCTAAAACACGGCCTTTGTCGTCGTATGAGACTAAAACGTAATCAATATTGCCAGCTGATTTACCGTGTTTATCCTTTAACTTGACTTCACCAACATGTGTCCACGCGGTTTTACCTTCAAATATAAAGTTTGCAGCATCACTTATAATAGTCCAATCTTCTCTGAATCTTATAGGACAAATGATCACCTGTTTGTCTTTGTGATTTAAGCTGCAAACACCTAAAGGAAACTCAATACTATTTTTTGTACAATTAGATACAATATTATTGTATGGGCATAATTTATTAGTTCGATAACGTTTCGACCTTTCAGTCTCATTATCAATAGGAAAGCCAAAGACTTCTCCCAATGGTTGCAAATCTTTTTTGTCTAAAGTCATTTGTCAAAATTAGCAAATAATATCCGATTTCGAAGACTGTCTGCAAAGATTTGTGATTGTCTGTCATAGTTGTTGTGCGGCCAACAGCAATTGCCGCTAACGGCTGACGCTATGGCAAGTGCGGGAATAGATTGTTGCTCAACTGTCTGCCAGCACAAATGTATGTAAAGATTTCAAATGTTTCAACGTACACGCAGACCCGCATTTGCTATAGCGTTTGTTAGGCATCGTTTTTTTTATTCTTCGTTTGCTTCATACCAGTTCATTGGATAAGGACCTTGTTCGGAATAATTTAAAGGTTTGTCAGGAAGCCAAGTATAAGGTAATGCATCTTCTTTTGAAACGCCAAGAATTTCATACAATTCATCTTCCTTCATGTAGTACCAGGCTTTCTCTTTGTCAATATAGATTTTAACACTGTCTCGTTCCAAGAAGTCAAAAGTATGGGTATTAATTTCAAAATTTGCCTGCAATCTCGTCCCATTTTTTAAAATGATAGTCCCCGCACAAACATAATGTCGACCGTCTAATGGAATTTTGTCTGCTTGTAGTGGCGAACCTGAACAGGGTCCTGTCCTAACGGTTACTTCGCCTTTATGTTCAAAGGAAATTGGTACTCCGTATTGTTCAATTTCTTTCAGTCTTAATGGCATTTCGCGGTTTTTTTTTAAAATGATGCCTAACGGCTGACGCTATGGCAAGTGCGGGATTAAATTGTTGCTCAACTGTCTGCCAGCACAAATGTATATAAAGAATTCCAATGTTTCAACGAACACGCAAACCCGCATTTGCTATAGCGTTTGTTAGCGTTTGTTATTCTTTTCTATACTTTGGTCAAAGAAAGTCTTTTGAATACTGTCAGACTGTTGTTTATCAAGTTTTTTAATTTTTGCAATGTCTATTTTGTCAAGGAAGGATTTGTCAAAGTCATACCATTCTTCGGCGATTTCTGCGTAGCCACATGGTTCATTAATGGCAATTTCTTCAACCAATTCTCCATTCTGTGTTATAAATACAACAAAGCCAAATCCACAGGGCATTCTATTGTCTGTCTTATAGAAACCCCATGTGTCTTTAAGTTTCTGTATCTCACGTTTGTCTGTAATTACAAAGTTCATGTTTGCTTTTTCAAAATCACCTCTGTCACCTTCTAAAAGAATAAAATAAATTGAGCAGTTTTCTTTTATGTTAAGCTTGTCAAATGGTTTGCAGTCAACAGGCTTTGTTTTGCATGACATAAAAGTCGTAATAATTAATAAGAATGTGAGGTTTTGCAGTGTTTTCATATAATAAACGCTAACGGTTGACGCTATGGCAAGTGCGGGATTAGATTGTTGCTCAACTGTCTGCAAGCACAAATGTATATAAAGAATTCCAATGTTTCAACGAACACGCAAACCCGCATTTGCTATAGCGTTTGTTAGCAGCTGGCTTTGATTTCTTCAAGCGAGTCAACTAAATTAAGAATTCTTAGATGTCGAGTTCGGTTTGAGGAAAGTCTTTCCGAAAAAATCCTTTCATGTTTGAAAATTGTCGGGTTGAGAAGTCAAAACGAGTTTTCGTGCCGAGTTGTCGTACTGAGTTGTCGAGAAAAATTGTCAAGTCATGTTTTCTGAACAAGTGTTTGTCAAGTAAAAGTTTCGCGCCGAAAAACTGTCGAGACGAAAAGTAAAAACTGTCAAGCCCGAAATTCTGCTTTGTCAGAATGAAGTTTCTGTCAGGATGACTTTTCAAAGAACGTAAAATATGTCAATTTACTGATTGTCTGTGATTTGCCGAGCGTCATAAGCTAGCTGCTAACGGCTGAGGCTATAGCATGTGCGGGATTAAATTGCTCTGCCTTTTCAAGCCAACACAAATGTAGTTAAAGATTCCAAATGTTTCAACGATCACGAATACCCGCATTTGCTATAGCCTTTGTTAACCACAGGTTGTTTATTTTTCCGGGAGTTAAATAATTATCTGTCTGCATTTTCTCTGAACTTTCATGCTTCTCTGAATTTTCCAGTTGTTTTTTGTCGATTGGATTTGTTGCGCTGCCAGGCGTTAAAAGTTCTTGGCCGCTGACAAACCTTAATTCCTTTTTTCTTTTGAAAGTTAAAACTCAAAGAACGATTTTAAAAACACTTGGTGTTAAAAAGTCTGGTTTTGTTCTGCCGTTTGGCGTTAAAATGTCTTGGCCGCTGACAAATCTAATTTTTATTTTCTCTCTACAAACCGAATATTTTCTAAATAATCAATCGTAATTCTCAATTTTCAAAAACCGCTCAGTTCGCTTCTTACAACTTGTGGTTAACGGCTGACGCTATGGCAAGTGCGGGATTAAATTGTTGCTCAACTGTCTGCCAGCACAAATGTATATAAAGATTTCAAATGTTTCAACGAACACGCAAACCCGCATTTGCTATAGCGTTTGTTAGCTGCTGGTTGTTTCTTTCTACACGGATTTTTACAGTTTCGGTTTGTTTCTCAAAATTCTCAATTTCTCAAAATTCGTGGCTTGGATTTGTTGCGTTGCATGGCGTTAAAATGTCCTGGACGCTGACAAACCTAAATTTCAATTTTCAACTTGTCGCAAATTTGTCGAGGCTTAATTTCCGCTGAGCCTTGTTGCGCTGTTTGGCGTTAAAATGTCTTGGAAGCTCACAAAACCAATTTCAAAAATTTTCTCAAAGATGCTTTCGATTCAAAGAACGGTCAAAATTGTCAGTCAGGTGCAATTCTGCGCTTGGTTTTGTTCAGCCGCTTGGCGTTAAAATGTCTTGGCCGCTGACAAATTCATTCTTTATTTTCTCCTTACAAACCGAATATTTTTTCTAAAAATCCAGCGTAATTCTCAATATTCTAAGCTATCTCAATTCGCTTTTCACAACTTGCAGCTAACGGATGACGCTATGGCAAGTGCGGGACTAAATTGTTACTCAACTGTCTGCCAGCACAAATGTATGTAAAGATTTCAAATGTTTCAACGAACACGCAAACCCGCATTTGCTATAGCGTTTGTTACCAGCAGGTTTTTCTTTCTTCAATCGTGCTATTTGTATTCTAAGTACCTTTCAACTATTCAAGAGCTGTCTGGAAATTGATTAATTTTTAGTCGAATTTTCTATTCTCCTGTCAATATAGAATACTAAGTCAAAAAGGAAAAGCAATTTCACTACTTGTTAAACATGAATCGCAATCCCCATGCACTCTGAAGCACTAAATCACCTTCGATTTCATAAGTGGGTTGACATTCTATATGTAAAGAAAAATTAGAAAGTTTCTCAAAAGGTGAAAACTGAATGCCAACAGGCAGCACAATGCCATTAAAATAATTTAATACTCCACCAACTCCTGCATACATGTTATATTTTTCTTTGTTAATTACATTATAACAAACTACAAGTTCGGGAGTAAAATCTTCCAAAACAGTATTACTATAGACTCTTAGCTCAGTCCATATTTTGTCATTAAAGTTGTAGGCTACGCCGATTTTTGATAGCGATGAATTGTAAAAAGAGACGCTGACCTGGGCAAATCCTTTTAATGCAAAAAAAGTAATGATAATAAGAAGCAAAGAGGTTTTCTTTAGTGTTTCCATTTGGTTTTTTTTTATTATAAGTGAAGTTGTCTAATATTAGTTCAAATTTCGATTTGGTAATTCTGGATATTTATTGTCTATTCTGTCTGGTTTTTTTATTTCTACTAACTGGCTGTCTTGCTGCGTTTTAAACTTGCTGGTAACGGATGACGCTATGGCAAGTGCGGGAATAAATTGTTGCTCAACTGTCAGCCAGCACAAATGTATATAAAGATTCCAAATGTTTCAACGAACACGCATACCCGCATTTGCTATAGCGTTTGTTATAGCGCGTAATTCTTTTCAAATGTTTTCAAATTGTCTGATTTCCAATAAAGTCGAGTCAAGTTTTATGAAAGTCATTCAGTATTTTTCTCTCTAATAAATCAAAGCTGTCGAGCTAAACTGAATAACAGTCTGGTTAGCACAAATTGCTTTATAACTCAATTATGATACACAGGCTCTGATGATTAAGATTAAAATCACAACAAAAACACCCATTATTACATAACCAAAAATTGAAGCATTTTTTGCGTTTTGTTGTTCAGCTTTTTGCATTTCCTCCTCCTGTCCTTTTCTAAAAGCTTTCATTGATGATACTTTTGGAACAAGAAGATCATTATTGCTTGCTAATTCCTTTAATTTGTCAGCAGCATTCATTGGTGCTAATCCAGTACTTTCAGTATAGTATTTCATAGCAGCCATAACGTTGCTATTTGTCAATAGGTTCAAAGTGTTTTGTTCAATCAAATTCATCTGCGAATCATCAAGAACAGGTTTGGCTGGTTGAATATATGTCGTATTTGTAGGATTTGTATTTACAATCTTTCCTTGACCTGGTTTGAATTTATTTCCGCAAGCTAGACAAGTAATATCAACTTTCTTGCTACCGTGCATTCCAGCAAGCAGTCCGATTCCACCGGTTAATACTGCTCCAGCTACTGCTTTTCCTGCACTGTATCCATGTTGATTGGCTGTGATTTGGTCAGAACCACATTTGGGACAGCAAATTTTTGATTCCATATTAATCTTGTTTAAAGGTTTATAGTTAGATTTTCTGAATTCTAAATGAAAGGAGAAAGGTTTTGTAATATGTTGTCTGTCTGTTGTTTGCCGTGTCTTGTTTTATTATGCGCTATAACGGTTGAGGCTAAGGCCAGTGCGGGAATAGATTGTTGCTCAACTGTCAGCCAGCACAAATGTATGTAAAGAATTCCAATGTTTCAACGTACACGAATGCCCGCATTGGCTTTAGCCTTTGTTAACCACAGGTTGTTTGTTTTTCCGGGAGTTAAATAATTATCTGTCAGCATTTTCTCTGAATTTTCATGCTTCTCTGAATTTTCCAGTTGTTTTTTGTCGATTTGATTTGTTGCGCTGCCAGGCGTTAAAATGTCCTGGACGCGGACAAATCTTAATCCCTTTTTCTTTTGAAAGTTAAAACTCAAAGAACGCTTTTAAAAACACTTGGTGTTAAAAAGTCTGGTTTTGTTCAGCTGCTTGGCGTTAAAATGTCTTGGACGCTGACAAATCTAATCTTTATTTTCTCTCTGCAAACCGAATATTTTCTAACAAATCAATCGTAATTCTCAATATTCAAAAACCTCTCATTTCGCTTCCTACAACTTGTGGTTAACGGTTGACGCTATGGCAAGTGCGGGAATAAATTGTTGCTCAACTGTCTGCCAGCACAAATGTATATAAAGATTTCAAATGTTTCAACGAACACGCATACCCGCATTTGCTATAGCGTTTGTTAGCCACAGGCCTTATTTTTATCATGTCTTAAAAATGTCAAAGATAAAATGATATAATAGTTTTTCATTTTCACCAATCAAATGTTTCGAAGTGTAATATGTGTAATTTGTTTCTCTGTATGTTTCTGTCTTCCAGGTGTTGTCAATGTAATTAGTTTTTGGGCTGAAAATGAATCTTTGATATTCTTCTTTAATAGTTTTATTTTTAAGATGGTTTATCATAATTATATAACCGGCTTCTTCAAAATCTGTTAGATAACCAAGAACCTGATCGGCAATATTATACCTGTCTTTGTTCCACCAACCTTTAAATTCAATTATTTTGGGTGAAGAAAACCTGGTGTCTTGAACTTTTAAGTCGATGCGACCATTCCCTTTCTCAGGTTCAGCTTCCACAGAATTAAAATTCTGCGCGAGAATTGCTTTGAAATAATATCTAAATGGTGATTCGAGAAGTCTATTCTCTTTTATGTTTTTAATACAAGTTTGATTATTTCCTTGATTCTGAAGTTCTTGTATACCTCTGATTAGATAATCGAGAAAAGAAAGAATACAACATGATTCTGTTTCTAGCTTTACTTGGTACTCATCTTTTTTAATCCTCCAAAAATCTTTTTGCAAATTTTCAACGTCTTTGAAGCCATCATCATTGAAAAGTGAATCTTCACTAATTTTAGTTAACGTATTGCTTGAAACTTGTAAAGCGATTTTTGTCTCAAGTCTACTAAGTTGCTCTGAAATATCCTTGAGACTTTCCTTTAATAAAAGATTTGACATTTCGCCAATTTGGAAAAAAGTATTTCCATTTTCAAAAATGAAAGCTTTCTGAAAAAAAAGTAATGCGAGTTTCTCTCTTATCGTTTTTCTTAATCTATTTTTGTTATTTTCAATTAGATGTGCAAAATGGTTACCAGATAGAAAGTAAATAGTATGCAGTTCAAGCCAGGATTGAAAACAATTTCTCTTCTCTTCAGGACTATCTGATATTTCCTTAGAGATACAATTTTGATGGATTTCTGCCGGTAGTTTAGCTTTCCACTTTTTAAATAAAGTCTCCTCTAATTGTCTTACATCATTTTTTCTTAATAGCATTTGGAAATAGCTATATGGAAATTTAATAGCATCTTTATTTATCGATTCCATTTGGTCATCAGGAATTTTGACGGAAACGAGATTTTTCATCTCTTCACTGTCAAACTTGACACCTAATAGTCGATTAAATAATTCAGGTTTTTCCATAAGTTATTTCTTCACTTTCAATTTCCTGGCCTGTCTTGTCTTATACTGAAATAGGTTGACCATTTTTGATGGTTTTATAAAATGTAAATTTAGAGGTTTCTTATCGGAACATTGATAAGTTTTTCAAAAAAAATCCCGAAGGGGTTTTGAAAAAACTTATCAACATTCCTGCTGTC
>JAURWF010000034.1 GCA_030655095.1 bacterium | reverse complement strand
AACAGCTCTACTAGTTGTACCAGTTAAAGTATCTGTGCCAATTAAAGCTGGATCAGAATATGTTAAAATTGGATCAATTTCGCCATAAGTTTTAGTTTGTGCATTTGCTGTGATTATTATGGCTTTTTTAACTACATTAATAGTACGAACAATTTGTGTAGCATTATTATTATGAGTATCAATAGCATCATAAGTTATTTTATAAGTTCCAAGGACAAGAGTATCAACAGTGCCGCTAGCAATCACTAAAACTGAAGGATCAACAATATCAGAAGCGCTTGCTCCACTATCTATATAAGTTGCTCCGTATTCAATATTAATTAATAAATCACCTTTCATAATAATAATAGGCGCTGTCGTGTCTACAACATTAATCGCAAATAATACTGGCGTTGCTACATTGCCTGCTTTATCCGAAGACACACAAGTTATTGTCGTGCTGCCAATACTAAATGTAGAGCCAGAAATAGGAGAACAAGAAGAAATAACAACAGAACTATCTATATTATCAATTGCGCTAGGAGCTGTATATCCAACAATAGCACCGAAAGCTCCTGTCGCTTCAGCGGTTTCATCAACATGAGAAACTATAATAGGCGCAGTATTGTCAACTGTAAAAATTTGGTTATTAATTTTAGTTACTAGACTAGTTTTCCCCGTATTAACATCATTATAATTAACAGAAATTTCAGCCTTAACTAAATTCTCTATACTAGTGCTTGCACCAGCAACAATAGTCCAAAAAAGTGTTTTTGTTTCACTGCCTAAAATTTCAGTAGTAGTAGCGGTTGTTTCTGTAATAACAAATTGATTACTAATATCAACATCTAAACTATCTTTAATTGTTAAAGTTTTTACTAAAGCATTAGCTGTTGCTTGTCCACTATTTGTAATGTTCGTAGAAATAGTTGTGCTGTTAATAGCTCCGCTATTTTTAGAAATATAAGCTTGGTCTGAAGTTAAATCGCCAGTTGTTAAATTAGCTGGCATTTGAACTTGAATAATGTTTTGACTAATAGTTGCATTTGCTGTGCCACCTAAAGCACCTGTAATTTGAGCATTTACATTTTGTGAACCAGAATTTGCAGGAGCTTTAGCAATAATAGAAATATCAACTGAACTTGCTGACGCAAATGAACCACCACTTAAAATAAAAGAACTTCCAGTAAGTATACAAGTTGTCCAGTCAACAGCTGAACAAGCCGTAATATCAAAACCTGCTAATGTGCCATTAATTTGAGTAATATTATCAGCGGGATCAACTGAACTATTTGTTAAATTTAAAGTATAAGTACGTTCTTGATTAATATTAGTAGTTACTGGTAAAATAGTTGCTATTGCTTTTAAATCTTTTACTGTAATCTGAGTCTTAACATTTTCTGTCTTTGGCTCACTACCTGTATTAATAGCGCTTACAGAAAAATTTTTAACTCCAGCAGAAGTAGGGGCAATCATACCTTTTAAAGTAACGCTAGCCGAGTCTAATCCTACATTAGTAGGATCATTACAAACATAGCCGTTTACTATTGGTGGCATAGCTGGAATTACACTCCAACCTTCAGGACAAACAATTGATGTGGGACTGGAAAATCCAGTACCAACCTCACTAATAGCAATTGTCTTTAGTGCTGTTCCACCTTCTGCTTTTGTTATATTAAAAGTTAAATCTTTTATTTGTCCAACATCAACAGCTTCAGTTGTTGCTACAACAGAAAAAATAGGCTCAGCAAAAGCCATTTTAACAACAAAAAAACCTCCAATTAAAAAAAATGCGGTCAATAACAAGAATATCTTTTTAGATATTCTTTTTGAAACAACCCCAAGCACAAGATTAGTCCTCATAATTTTTTTTAGACATAAAAAAATCACCCAGCCCCCTAATTTTCTGGAAATTCATTTTTGCCTTAATTAAGTTTATTAAATTTTTATATTAAAATTTTTATTAAAAATAAATAAAAATATTTTATGAATAAATATAGTTAACCCTATCAATAAATTGTCTTTTAATACAGTCCAACAAACTGCTGTTTAACTGCATCTATTGATGTTTGATCAGTTAAATTTGCAAAAAGTGATGATATCATTGTCTTAGCGCTTGCTATATCTCCAACTTTTTGGTAAAGCAAAGCTAAACTATAAATAGCATTAACATGGCTTGGATAAACTTGAATAATACTTAGCAAAAGCTGTTCAGAACTTTTTAAATCATCATTCATAACAACTGCTCCGCCGATTGCCTGATCAGGTTTAACACTTAAATCCCCTTCTTTATTATATCCTTTAGTAATATCTGCGACAGCATTTTGTTCTAGGCTAGGCTTAGAAACACCACGATTAAAAAACATTCTACCTAATTCAAAACGATAATTAACATTACTTTTTGTCACAATAACAGCTTTTTTTAATTGTTCAATAGCATCATCTAATTTTCCTAATTTTTCATAAGCAACGCCTTTTCCATAATATGCTGCATCAAAATCATTCTTTTTAGCTATAGCCTCATCATATTTTTTAATTGCCTCATTAATATAATTAGCTTGTTCGTCTTTATCAGTTTCAGCATTAGCTCGCGCCATATTAATTAAAGCTATTCTTAAATATGGTACAGGACTATTAGGCTCAAGCTCAGCTGTTTTTTTATACAAATTTTCTGCCCATTCCCATGCTCCGCGAGTATAAAAAGATGCATTTTCATAAATTAATGCCAAAGCTTCATTATTTACTACACTATTAGGAGCGATTTCTACTGCTTTTTTACCGTTATCTATAGCTGAACTTAAAGCACCTTCAATAATCGATTGATTTTTTTCACCAGTAGCTTCTTGATTAGCTCTAGCCATATAATTATTAGCCAAGCTAATATAATAAATATCACGATAAGGCGCTAGCTGAGCAGATTTAGTCAAATAATTAATTTTTTGATCTAAGTTAGTTGTTTTTACAGACTTCATAGCATAAACATCAGCTAAATACATTTTAACACCAGTGGTAAATAGAATAACCACTCCTGCGCTAATAGTTAAAAAAATTGCAGCTAAAGCTAAAGCATATTTAGGTGAGGCTCTAAAGGTTAAAGAAATGTCCTG
This sequence comes from bacterium, assembly GCA_030655095.1. Classification (GTDB taxonomy): domain Bacteria; phylum Patescibacteriota; class Patescibacteriia; order Patescibacteriales; family GWC2-42-12; genus JAHITL01. The sequence continues at coordinate 5,814 of JAURWF010000034.1, read as the reverse complement.
AAATCGTTCAGGATATGTTACGATTGACACTGAAATTGTTAAAGTAGCAATAATTACTGAAATTAAAATCAAAGAACTACTTAAGCTAAATAATAAAGCTAAAACAATTATGGTAACAAAACTAGCAAATAACGCTAATAATATTGATTGTAGATCACTGGTATTGTTTTTAATAGCGCTATTTTTGATTAAACTAATAAAAGAAATTGATAAAGCTATTAAAACTATCAAAACAAAAGCTAATGTTCCTAGTCCACCAACAGTAGACATTAATTCAAATAAGATGCCTGCTGAGCTATCAAAACGAACATTCCATAGTAGGGAATTATTAAAATTAGCATTTTTATAATGAGAGAAACTGTAATCAAAAGTTGATAACCCAGAACCAAAAAATGGATCTTTAACAATACTTGATTTAGCTATTTGCCATGAAGATAAACGTGACAAACCAACTTCAGTCGGTAAATTTAAATTTACAATATTAAAATTACCTAAAACCAAAAAAATTATCAATAATGCAAAAACAATAACTGGTATAATAATATTTGAATTAAAAATTTTAATAACTTTAGACAAGAAAAACATTAAAACAATTACTATGCCAACAATAGCAGCTGACCAAAAAGTAAAACCATTTAGCATAACCAATGTAAATAAACTAATCAAAGTTAAAGCGATTAATACGCCTTTAACTATATTGCAAATAATTTTATTATTAAAATTAGGATGAATTTCTTTTAATTGCGTCGCTCCAACAACAAATAATGGCAAAACAATTGTTAAAAAAGTCGTTAGTCCACCAACAGTTCCTAACGGATTAAAATTAGCAACTTTAGTAAAAGAAAAAGGCAAAACAAATAAACCAAAAATTTGCAATAAAGAATAAATAGTGATCAATGAAGCTGAAGCAATTAATGACCAAAATATTAATTTAATTTTTTTAATATCAATATTGTTAACTAAAAGATAATAAAATAGAATATAAATAATAACAGCAATCAAACTCTTCGCGGAATTTTCATAAGAACCGACTAAACTAATTTGAGAATTAACAGATAAAATAGTTGAGATAATAAAAGTTACAAGCAATGCCAAAATCGGAATGTCCAATGGTGTTCGTTTTAAATTTAATTCACCTCCAACAATTCCCTTAGTTGCCCAAACAACTACGCCTAATAAAACTAAAAAATAAAACAAAGTCATTTTTTCAAACCCGACTGCTTGCGCAGTTAAGCCTGTAAAAAATAATGGACACAAAAAGAATATTAACATTAAAATACCGCCAATAATAACATCAAACACATTAGTGTTGATTAATGATTTTGTTGTTGTCGCTTTTTTTTCTGCCATAGATTTATAAATTATTTTTATTTTTATTTTAATTAATTATTTTATACTTATTAACATAATAACAAAATCAATAATTAATGTCTAATTAATTTAAAATTTATCTTCCAAAATCGCTAATCTAATTTTTTTCATTAATTTAAGATAAAATTCTAAATTATTTAAACTCGCTAAATGCCCTGCCAATGGGTCGTTAATTTTAAATAAATGATGTAAATACGCTTTTGAATATTTTTTTAACATTGTTAAATTACTATTTACATTTATTAATGAAAAGTCTTTGGCAAATTTTGCGTTAGATATATTTATTGTTTTATAAAACTTTGAAATAGGAGTGGATTGCGGGTCAAGCCCGCAATGACAAATTTGAAAAAAAAGTCTACCATGGCGACCCTCGCGAGTTGGAATAACACAATCAAACATATCCCAGCCCATTCGCGCGCAATTAACAATATCTTCTGGCGAACCAATACCCAAGCCAAAACGCAATTTATTTTTTGGTATTAAATCTGCTGTAAATTGTAAAGCATCTTTTAAAAACTCACCGCTACTATCAACATGACGAGCGCCAAAACCATAACCATCAAAACCTAATTTAACCAATTCCTCTGCGCACAATTGACGCAATTTTTTATTATCACCGCCTTGAATAACAGCAAATAACATTGGCTGTTTTTTTCCAACCAAACATCGTTTCTTGATTTGCTTATTAAATTCTATTAAACAACGTTTTGCCCATGCAACAGTTCTATTAACAGCTTGACCAATTTGACTGTCTGAATAATTATTAGGAGGACAATCATCTAAAACAACCATCATATCAACACCCAAATCAAATTGAATTTGAATAGATTTTTCTGGTGTTAATATGTGCTTTGCGCCATTTAATGGAGATTTAAAAATAACTTCATTGTCAGTGATTTTGCCATTATTTTTATTTTTATGAATTAAAGAAAAAACCTGATAGCCACCGCTATCTGATAAAATTGGACGTTGCCAATTCATAAAACTATGCACTCCCCCACCCTTTTTTATTATTTCCATACCTGGCTGTAAATAAAGATGATAAGTATTAACAACAAAAGCATCTAATCCTAAAGCATACAAATCTTCATTACTTAAACCCTTAACAACAGCCCGAGTGGCATCTGGCATAAAAAATGGAGTTTCAATATCACCATGAGCAGTTTTTATTAAACCCAAACGAGCATTTGATATTTTAGATTTTTTTAATATTTTAAACATAGGAAATAGTCTATAAAGTCTATAAAGTCCGTAAAGTCCGTAAAGTCGAAAGTCCGTAAAGTCCATAAAGTCTGTAAAGTCCGTAAAGTCCGTAAAGTCTGTAAAGTCTATAAAGTCAAAAAATACTGTCGTTGCGAGCTTTGTAATCAAAGCGCGGCAATCTCTTTGAGCCCTGTCATTGTAAAACTAACAATAACAAAATTCTACCAAATTTTTCAAATTTTGACAAAAAAATAAATATATGATTATATTATACACAATTGATCGCTTAAAAGCGATTAAAATAAAAATTCAAGGAGGAGTTAAGATGAAAGTAGACATTTTTGTGTTTGTTGAAAAAAGGAGTGGATTTTTCTCATCAGCTTTTTTAAATAGGGTGAAACCGGTCAAGCTTACATCTCAAATAAAAGAAGTGGAAAGTTCCTTCTCTATAAAAAAGAATGACGGAAAGAAATATTTAGTTCTTTTTTTAGAAGGACGAAAAAAAAATTCTTCAATTACGCTCGCAATAAGGGATTGTGATAGTTGCGAATTAACAGGAAAGAAGGTGATAACATATCACCTAAGAGATAATAAAAAAGCTACGTTAGTTGGAGTGATCTTGCCAAGTTAGACTATAAAAAAACAAAAAAGGGGGTGTTTAAAATGTCTCTGATAAAAGATAATAGCGAAAAAACTCACAAGAGGCACAGAAAAGGTGCCGCAAAAAAGAGAAATAAAAGAGACAATGAAAATGAATATAAAAAAAGAAAAGAGAATAAAAAAAGAAGAAAAAATCTTTAAAAAAAAGGGGAGGTGAAGAAAGTTGGACAAGAGAAGAAGAGAAAAGAAGAAAAGAAGAAAAGAAGATGCCCTATTCAAGAAAACAATAAGGGCATCCAACAGGCGCAGAAGGCGCCTAGAACGGGAATGATATTTTCGAGCTAAGGCCACTTTATAGACAATACTAGCGTCTAAAAGTGGTCTTATTTTTTTTAAACTTATTCAACAATCCCATCAGTATCTGCGATATTATCATCTTTTAACCTCGTAGTTTGTGCTTCTGTTATTTTTTTAATAATTGCATTAGTCTCACTATCAATAGCACTTACACTTGTGCCTGGAAATAAAACTAAAATTTTATTACGATCATTTTCTTTTGGAGTAATTTCAATATTAAATTCCGCATTAACTTTGTAAGCCGAAATTGGCAAACGACCTATGCTCCAAGTAATAACATTATTTTGCTCATCATAATCAAGCGAACCAACCGAAACATTATTTTTATTACCAAACTTAACATAATCAGGCAACTGAGCGCTTACAATCAAATTATTTAATTCATGCAAGCTATTATTAATAGTCCAATAAACTTTTAAACTAGTTATTTGACCAACTTTTGGTGGCAAAGGTCCGCTGCCAACTGCAAGGTTATCATCATTAAAATAACGAATTTGTTCTGTTAAATTTAAATCACTATTAATTTTATTAATAATTACATTACTACGATTAGTCTCACCTGCTTTAACTTTTCTACCCTCAGTAGAAAATTGAACATAACTTTTTATTTTTGGATTAGTTGTGCTAGCAATCTGATTTTGTTGTTTTATCTTAACACTAAAATCAATCGTGCCTTCGCCATCTTTAATTAAATTTTCTAAAGCAGGAATCTCTGCTTTAGTCCAACTAATAGTATTATTTTGTATTTGCCCACTACTTACTTTTGCACTATTCCAATCTAATAAATCCCCTTCTAAAACAGCCATGATTATAATATCTTTAAGATCAGTCGCGCTTTTATTTGTATAATTTATTGAATAATTTAATGTCTGCCCAAGATCAGCCCCTTGATCAACTGGCGAACCATTAATAATCATATTTAAATTTAAGCCACTTTGTAAAATTTCATAACTCAAAACTTTAGAGAAAAAAACATAATTTTTATCACCTTGCAAAGTCGCTAATTTCTGCGCAAATTTTAAAGTCATTACCTGAGTATCCTCTTTTTTTTCTTTAACTTTAAATTTTATTTTCAATTCTTGCTCATTCATCACTAAATTACTAATTTGCCAAATATTTCTTTCTATTTGCTTAATATTTGTTGTAGAAGCAGAATCAATTAATGGATTAACGACAATTTCATCTTTAATAATTTCCCAATTATCTGGACAATCGGCTATAACTAAAAAATCAGATAAATAATTAATTTCTTTTGCTTTTAATTTTAAACTAATTTCATTTTCTTCACCAACAAAAGCACTAGAAACAGCGTTAATAATTACATCTAATTTTAACTCACTAATAGCGGTTTCTAAACTAGCTGATTTTTTAAATTCACTAGAAAAATTATCTGGCGTATAACGAGCGTCAGCAATAATAATATTAGACGATCCTGGCTCACCAACAAGTTTGCCTCTAATTTTTATTATTTCACTACGACGTGCGTCAACCGATGTTAAACGCCAAATATTATTTTCTTGGCTTGCAACTGGCTGACTATCAAGAAAAACAAAATTTTCAGGAAAATTTAACTTAATTTCAACATTTTTCATGCTTACGCGCTCATTATTATTAAAAGTAATAATATAAAAAAACTCTTCACCGACTGAAGCTTCTTCATTGCCTTCAATAATTAAATTTACTGATGATAAGCCTGGTCCATAAAGCGTAAAAAAAATATAACCAGCATAAATCAGTCCTGTCGCAAAAATAACTGTTAATAAAAAACAGCCGAGATGTTTTAACCAACTTTTTTTCTTTTTAACTACCATTTTTTTAACATCAATCATTTTACCATTCTTATCCTGATAAATTTTTTCCAAACTCTCCTCTATTTCTTGATCTTTTACTTCATTATCTAAATATTTATCAAAAACCTCAACTTCATCATCACTCGCAATCTGCCTATCAACAAATTCACTCAAGCTAGACTTCCCTTTTTTAATTTTTATTTCTTTATTGTTCATAATAATACAAATTACAAATTAATTTAATAATACAAATTACAAATCAATACCCATGCTCACTATAAAATATTTTTTTTCTAATCCCACTTTTGTCATCTCAAACCCGGCCTCTTTTTTTTGTCATCTCAAGCCCGGCCTCTTTTTTTTGTCATCTCAAGCCCTGTCTCTTTTTTTTGTCATCTCGAACCCTGTAATCAGGGTGAGAGATCTATAATACTTGAATACTCACCCAACTTCTTTTTTTATCATCTTAAATTTTATCATCTTGAACCCCGCC
>JAURWF010000022.1 GCA_030655095.1 bacterium | reverse complement strand
GAACGAAAAATTCCCTGCTTAGCAGTGCCAACAAAAATTAATTTGCTATCAGCTTTACTAATAATAATTTTTGCTATTTGATCATTAAACCTATTAAGCGTTTGCCAACTTTCGCCACGATCAACGCTTCTAATTATTTCCCCGCGACTAGTGCCAATATAAACAATAGCACTATTAGCATTATCAATAGCTAACGAGCTAATACTTACGCTCAAATCATTATCAAAATAAGACTGAGTCCAACTACGACTACAATCAATTGATTTAAAAAGTTTATTAGTAACAGTAGCGTAAATTGTACATTTATATTTAGAATCAACCGCAACGCTACTAATTGTTGTCTTACCTAAACCATTAACTACGCGCCAAGTACTAGCGCCATCATAACTATAAAATAATCCATTGTCAACGCTACCAAAATAAATTGCTTTATTATCGCTAGGATCCATAATCAACGAACTAGCGTCAATCATACTAAAACTTTTTGGCTGTCCGCTTACAGTAGGAACTGCTGTTTGTTGCAACCATGTATCACCCTTATTAATGCTACGAAAAACCCCACCATCAACCCCTTCTTTATTGCTTTCAGTACCAAAACTAATTGAACAACCAGAAGTTATTAAACAAATAATTAATCCTAAAAAAGAAATTTTTATAAATTTTTTAATCATAAATTTAATTAGTTTATAAAATTTGCGAAACTTAAAAATCATTTAACTTTCGACTTTATGGACTTTATGGACTTTACAGACTTTATGGACTTTACAGACTTTATGGACTTTCGACTTTATGGACTTTACAGACTTTACAGACTATTACATATTAATAACAATTTGTCCCAATGCTAATTTTGGACTTACATTAGCTTTAATAAATTCTTTAGCTTGTTTTAATAAATCAACTAATTTAAATAAACTTTGAATATTTATCTTGTTTCTCATTAACTGAAGTTCTTCTATAAACATTTGATGCTGGATTAAATCATCTTGTCCAAAAGAAAGAAAAAGTAAATCTCTAGCTAATCCCTGCCAAACTTCAATAGAACGAATAGCTAATCTTGCAGATTCCTGACCTTTTACTTCCTTTCCAACAAGACCCTCTATAACAGCCAATCTTTTATTAATATTAACATCGGCAAAATTTAAAAATGCTTCAACTTTTTTTTTATAATTTTCAAAAAAATCTTTATCTTCCAAAAATTTTATTGCTAAAGCTGGTCGCCCAAGACATAATTTAGAAAAATTTTTAGCAACACTCCTAGTCGTTTGATGATATTTAATCAAATAATCATAAATAACATCAGATGACAAAGGATGAAATTTAAGAATCTGACTTCTAGAAATAATTGTTGCTGGCAAAGCTTCAAGACAAGAAGTAATTAAAATTATAACCACTTTTATTTTAGGCTCTTCTAGCGTTTTAAGTAATGCGCTTACAGCTTCTAAACTTAAATCTTCTGCATGTTTAATAATGCCAATTTTATAAGAATTTAAAAAAGAGCTTAAACTCAATGCCCTAATAAAATCCCTTATTTGCTCAATAGAAATATTTTTTTTATCTTTATCTCTATTAATTAAATAAATATCTCCATAAATACCTTTATCTATTTGCTTGCAAGAAGAGCATTGACCGCAAGGAGTTCCTTGTTTATTTCGAGCTAAACAAACTAGACTTTGAGCAAAAAAATTAGCAACAGTAGTTTTGCCTAAATTATCTGGTCCAGCAAAAATATAACTGCCAGCAACTTTATTATTAGCAAGACTTTTTGCCAAAAATTCAATAATACTCTTATTACCAACCAATGGCCAGTCTAACTTAATATTACTTTTTTCCATGGTTGAATTATAGCTTTTAGAAATTTAAAAGTCAAAATTTTTTCACAATAAATAGAATTTAATGGTATCTTTTTTGGTTATGTTGCACTTCGGAGTAGAATGTAGGAGAAAGCTTATCTAAATCTTTTACATACCACACTAAATCCGATCTTTTTTTTATAAATTGATGAATATTCATATTATTAGACCAAACCACTTAAAAATTTACTAATACTAATAACTCTTACATTGTCTTTTTTAAAATCAATTCCTTCTTCTTCAATGACTTGATAAGCATAAGGAATGTGTAATTTACCAACAAAATAAATTAAATTTTTTGATACTTCCTTATCTTTAGATTTTACTTCAACAACAAACCATGGTTTTTTATCAACTGTCACCAAAAAATCAACTTCCTTGCCGTCACGATCACGTAAAAAATATAACTCTGTTTTATATCCATAAACATCATACAAAAAATGAACAGCTTTTAAAAGATGGCTGGCAACAATATTTTCTAATTTAGCAGCCTGATCTTCAACTTGCGACCAATCCCAAAGATAAATTTTTGGTTCTTTGCGCAACGATTTAAATACAGACGAGGTAAAAGGATAAATTCTAAAATGATAATAAAAACTTTCCAAAATTTCTACCCAAAGAGCAATTGTTTTGTGAGCAACTTCAAAATCCTCTCGCAAAGCATTAAGAGAAAAAAGTGAACCAACTTTCGAAGGCAAGACTTCAGCTAAAATTTGCAAAGCAGAAATATCTCTGATTGTTCGTAGATCACGAATATCTTCTTTTATTAATCGATCAACTCTTTCATTATGAAATCTACGAATAGCAACATCATCTTTCTCTAAAAATGGTTCTGGAAAACCACCGTAAGTCAATAAATCACGAAAAATACCATTAGACCTTTTATTATTAATAAATTTTAAAGGCTTATTAATCTCTATGTCCGATTCTATCTCTAATACTTCTCGCAAAGAAAAAGGATGCAAACGATAATAATGATATCTGCCCAATAATGAATCACCTCCTTTTTTATATAAATCTAAACGAGCACTGCCAGTTATCAAATAATTATACCTTTCTTTGTTTTTATCAAATTCACCTTTTAAATAATTTTTCCATTGCCTATATTTATGTATTTCATCAAAAATCAACAAATCAGACTCATAATCAAGTTGATTAGAGATTATTTTTTTTCTATCACCACGATTATCCCAATTTAAATAAAGAGGTTTTTGATATTTCTTTTGACCGATTAATTTAGCTAAAGTTGTCTTGCCAACTTGTCTTGGTCCACCAACAAAAACCATTTTTTTAGCTAAATCTTTAACAATATAAGGATATAAATATCTATTTTTCATAATAAATTAATTACGGAATAATTATACCATAGTCAAAAAATGTGTCAACTTTTTTATACTTGGGTAGAAAAATCAAGAATACTATTTTAAAATTTCAAACAATAGAATAACACAATAAACACATTTAAACGCCGACAATTAATCTAAACAATAAATCAATTATAGGTACTATTAGAGGAAAGCCGAATAAAACAAATATTAAAACTATATACATTCCATACTGTTCCATTCTAATTAATTTTTCCTGCCAAGCATAAGGCAAAAAAGGCATAATAACTTTTGATCCATCAAGCGGTGGTATTGGCAATAAATTAAAAACAAATAAAACTAAATTTATCTGAATAATAGTTGCAATAAGCATAAATAAACTCTGGCTAATTCCTGGCAAAAGACGAAGTAATAATCCTAAAAATAAAGCTACAGAAAAATTAGCTAATGGACCAGCAATAGCCACTTTTGCAACTCCATATTTTTGATCACGTAAATTATATGGATTAAATGGCACTGGCTTAGCATAGCCAAAAATTAATCCTCCGCCAGTGCTTAAAAAAATCACTGCTGGCATTAAAATAGACCCCCATAAATCTATATGATTAACAGGATTCAAAGTCAATCTTCCTGCATCTTTCGCTGTTGGATCTCCCAAGCGATCAGCCATCCAGCCATGCATATATTCATGCATAATAGCAGAAAACAAAATAATAATTAAAGCAAATAATATAGACATAATAAAAAAATTTCTAATTTTTAATTTTTAACTTTTAACTAACCCTATCATGTCTTGCTTTTAAAATCAAAATCTGATATTATCAAAATATTAAAATTAAAAAATAATTAAATCTATATGGCAAAAAAATGTGAAGTTTGTGGTCGTGGTTCTGTCAAAGGTGCTTCTCGCTCCCATTCTAATATTAAAACAATTAGAAGATTAAACATTAATCTACAAACAAAAACAATTAACGGCAAAAAAGAAAAAGTTTGCACTAAGTGCATTAAGACAATAAAGAAAAAAACGAAATAAATTATAATTACAATTTTAATTCTAAAAAATTCCGCTGAATTTATCGGCGGAATTTTTATTTAACACTATAAAATAAATTGTATCTATTATTCTTTAATTCCGTCTAAATTAACATCATATAATATTTGCTCCTGAACTAATCTATACTTTTGTAAATTATCTTCTTTAAACCAAATTTTAATTTCTTTTTCAGCATCTTCAATCGTTCCTGAAGAATGAATTAAATTTCTAACACTTCTCTGATCAAGATCTGCTATTGCATAAGAATCTAAAGTAAAATCTCCTCTGATAGTCCCCACATCAGATGTCATTGGCTCTGTGCCGCCAGTAATTTTTCTAACTAAACCAACTGCTCCATTCCCCTGCCAAACCATGGCTACAACAGGCCCTGAGCTTAAATATTTAGCATTAGCTGCCATTACAGCATTGCCATTTTCCATATTAGTAGCGTAAGGAGATGTTAAGCCTTTTTTTTCATAAGAAGCTCTTGTTTTTCTGCCAATTTCTTCTAACCAAGCATCACCGCCAACTTCATAATAATGTTGAATTGCCATTTCTTCAGTTGGAATTACCATTTTTATAGCTAAAAGCTTAAGTCCAGTTCTTTCGTAACGGCGAATAATCTCGCCGATCAGGCATCTTTGAACGCCATCTGGTTTTACAATAACTAATGTTTGTTCATGTTTTGGATGTTGCATAATATAATTTTAAATTTTTAAATATTGTTTAATTTTAATGCTAATTTGTTTCGGCGTCAAGCTAGCCTTAACTAAATAATCTATTGCTCCCAGATTTTTACCCTTAGCTTTATCTTCTTCTGTTCCTAAATTGGTAAGCATCACAACGGGAATATTTTTAGTTTGTTTATCTTTTTTCAATTCCTCTAAAACAGAAAAACCATCTACTTGTGGCAAAATTATATCTAACATAATTATGTCAGGATTTTCTTTTTTAGCTAAATCTAAACCTTCAGCGCCATTGTTGGCAATAACTACTGCAAAACCATCCACCTCAAATTTAGTTTTATACATTGAGCTAATCATCACGTCATCTTCAACAACCAAAATTTTCTTTTTTTTAATATTATCCATAGAATAAAGTCAAAAGTTTATAAAGTCTATAAAGTCAAAAGTCAAAAGTCAAAAAAAACATTGTCATTGCGAGGAGTCATGTAATCATGGCGACGCGACAATCTCTGGCTTACTAATCTAAAGCGACTTGCCAATCTAAAGTTTATAAATTTATAGATCTGTCGACTTTATAACTATAAAAAGTATAACAACTTTTTAAAAATTAACAAGCCCAAACTGATCGCTAATTAATTTAATCGTTCCTAATTGATCCGTTCTTAATACTTTTATTCCTAAACGTTCTAGTCTTTTTATAATTCTTAAACTAGGATGACCAAAATCATTTTTAAGTCCAACGGAAATAATTGCCAATTGTGGCTTTATCTTTTCCAAAAAAACCTGACTACTAGAAGTATCTGACCCATGATGTCCAACTTTTAAAACATTGGCCGTTAAATCAATTTTACTATTTAATAACTCTTTTTCAATTAACTCTTCTAAATCACCAACAAATAAAAATTTAGTTTTGCCATAGACTAAACGGATTGCCATAGAACTATTATTTAAATTTTCTACTTCTTGCCCAAGTAAACTTGTTTGCGGATAAATCATTTCTAACCGACAATTATCGCTTAACTTTACTGTCTGCGGACGATCAATAATAGTTAACTTAATCTTTTGCTCTTGAACCAATTTAAGCCACACCAAATAATTAGGGCTATTATGAACAACTCCGCTATAAGCGATTTCTTTAACTCTATATCTTTTAATAACCTCTATTAAACCACTAGCATGATCATCGTGCGGATGAGTTAAAATCATTAAATCTATCTGTTTGTCCCACCAATTTAAATTTTCTCCTAATCTTTTAATAATTTTTCTGTCTGGTCCACCATCAATCAAAATATTTTGCCCAGCAGGCGCCTTGATTAAAATAGCATCCCCTTGCCCAACATCCAAAAAATTCACTTCTAATTTACTGTTTGATTGATAATAAAACCAAAAAAATACTAAAAATAATAAAATTAAAACAATAAAAATTAATAATATTTTTTTAGATTTAAATAAATTTACTAACATAATAAAATAAAAAAATTTTAATTTTTAAATTTTTAATTTTTAAACAAATTATTTTTTTTCTTATTAAAATAAACTAAAAAACCAATAACTATAAAATAATAAACACACAATACCACCCAATTAAAATAAACCGCTTCTAAATAACTGTGCGAGATATTAGACATTAAATTAACTATAAATAAAATATATTTGGAACCAAAAAAAGCTGGCAGAAAAAATAAACTAGACAAACTAGGCAAAATAAAACTAGCGACTATTGCTAAAAGAATAGCAATAGTTAAAAACGGAATCAACCAAACAACTAATAAATTAGCCAATGGCGCAATTAAAGAAACTTGAGAAAAATTATAAGCTATAATTGGCCAAGTAAAAATTTGCGCTGACAATGTGATTAAAAACGCATTACTTATTCCTTTTAATCTAGGCAATTTAAATTTCTGCCAAATATCGTCTAAAATAGGATAAACATAAACCAATCCGGCAATAGCTAAAAAAGATAACTGAAAACCAATATCATCGCGAAATAATTTTGGATTAATTAATAATAAAATAGTGGCAGTAAAAACCAACGCATTGGTAATTTTATTAAGTCTACCCAAATGAAGCGCCAGTAAAACCAAAAAACCCATTAACCCTGCACGCATCGCAGAAGCTGGTGCGCCAACCAAAATAATATAAACAAATAAAATTATAATTGATAAATAAAAAGCTTGACGACGATCTAATCCAATCCCCAACAAAAAAACCAAAGCAACAACTGCTAAAATACTTACATTAAAACCAGAAACAGCCATAATATGAGTTAAACCAGTTTGAGCAAATTGCTGACGAGTTTTTTCATCTAAACCGCGCTGACCTCCAAAAACAATCGGCCTAGCCAAACTAGCTTCGGGCTCACTTAATCCTTGATCAATTAAATAAGTAAGTTTACTTTTTAAAACAAAAATTTTTTGATAAAACCAATTACCTTGATTATATTTTATAACTTTTATTTGAGGATAATAACAAGCTGAATAAATATTATAACGAGCTAAATAACGATCATAAGCAAATTCATCAAATTTTTCTGGGGCTTTTAACTCGCAAGTAATAGCTAACTCATCACCATAATTATATGATGGATATAAATTAGTTGATATTAAAATTTTTCCAGATATAGCGTGTTTTAAAGAACTGCTATATTTTATAGCCACTTCTATTTTCTGATTATTTTCCCTAATATCAGGCTCACTAACAATTACGCCAATTAATTCTAAATTACGACCATTGTAATGCCAAACTTTATCTTGGCTATTTTCTGGAATAGATAGACCATAGCGCCACAAGGCAAAAAATATAATTAACAAAACTAAAAAAATTAATCTAATAATTTTACTCTGCCAAAATAAAATTATTACTAATAGACAAACCAATGATGAACTGAAATAAAAAATATTATGATCAAATAACCAAGACGGCAAAAAAGATGCAAGAAAAATACTTAAAATAAAAACCAAACAACTAATTAAAAATAATTTCGCCTTAGAAAAATTCATTGCGAGTTTCCTAACTTGGACGCCGAGCGTCCAAGTTGCCGAGCGAGCATTGTTCTATTGTTTTCTGACTTCTCAAATATGCTTCAATAAATCTGTCTAAATCTCCATCTAAAACAGCTTTAATGTCCGAAGTTTCATAATCTGTTCTATGATCTTTGACCAATTGATAAGGTTGCATAACATAAGAACGAATTTGTTTTCCCCACTCTGCTTTTTGAACGCCACCTTTTAATTTTGCCTCTGCTTCTTCTTTTTTTTCTTCTTCTAATTTAAACAATTTTGATTTTAAAATTTTTAAAGCCGTTTCTTTATTTTGATGTTGAGAACGTTCGGTCTGACAAGTTACTGTAATTCCTGTTTGAATATGGACAATCCGCACAGCAGAATCAGTCGTATTTACGCTTTGTCCACCAGGACCTGAAGAACGAAAAACATCAATCCGTAAATCATCATCTTTTATATCAATTACTTCTGCTTCTGGTAATTCAGGAATAATTTCAACTAAAGCAAACGAAGTGTGTCTCATTTGTTCAGCATCAAATGGCGAAATACGCACCAAACGATGCACGCCATTTTCGCTTTTTAAATTACCATAAACCCAACGACCGCTAATTTTATAAGTTGCGCTTTTAATACCTGCTTCATTACCAACATTACGATCAATAATTTCTGTTTTCCAACCATGTTGCTCAGCAAATCTTAAATACATTCTCTCTAAAATTTCGGACCAATCTTGCGCATCTACTCCGCCAGTTCCTGCGTGAATTGATAAAATAGCATTATTAAAATCATATTTAGAAGAAAATAAAACAATAAATTCTAATTCAGCAAAAGTTTTTTCAAGTTCTTTATAACTATCATTTGCTTCATCACTGATTGAATTGTCTTTTTCTCTAATTGCTTCAGCAACTAATTGCTCTAAATCAGTAATTTCTTTTTTAAAGATTTCCCATTTTTCTATTTCTTTTTCTTCATCTTCTACTCCCCTACTAATTTCAACTGCTAATTCCCTATTTTGCCAAAAATCAGATGCATTCATTTTTAATTTTTGACTTTCAACTTTTGACTTTCTTCTATCAATGTCAAAGCAACCTCCACGTATCTAGGAGTTTTTCTCTTAATTCTTCTATTTTTTTAATTAAATTTTCCATATATTCGATTGCCAGAAACAATATAATTATTATATTTTAATCTTTTTTTGTAAATCTATTATTTAATTTATAGTCATAGTATGCAATATATATACTTAAAATAGCAAGTATACCTGCATTTTGTAAATCATAAATTACTTTTTCAACAAATTATTCAATAAATCCGTTTTATCACCTGGGGATATATCTAAAACACTCTCGTATTGGCTAATAACTCCGTTTAATAATGTAGGCAAATAAATTATACCCAAAATAATCGGTGCGATAAACATAATTAAATAAAAAATACTGACAAAACGTTGAAAAGTCAGATGACCTTTTATTTTTTTTGTCATAACGTAAATCTCTTCAGTAAGATTTAAATTTTTTTCCAATAATTTTT
>JAURWF010000018.1 GCA_030655095.1 bacterium | reverse complement strand
TGAGCAATCCAGCATTGAGTATGCCTTACAAGCAGACAGTAAAACCTTGTTGATCATGGATGATGCGTTAGCGCGTAAACAGGCCTTGCGCAGGGAATTGATCATTGTCGGCACGGCGGCGCTGTTGTTTGCCGCGCAACGAAAAGAATTGATTGCCGATGCTGATGTCTTAATCGCTGAACTCAATCAGGTCGGCTATCGTATTTCAGCGGATGTGATTGCTCAGTTAAAAAGCGGCTTGGTATGAACCTGCGCTTTTGAGGCTTTAGTTATAATTGGGAATAAAAAACATGCCCAACGGAACTTAATATTTCCATGCTCCAATATGACTATAATTTTTGGTTTTATTCACCACCACCTCGAATGCTGAGCAATGAAAAGCTGTTGTTCGACATAACTCACAAAATGACGAGTAAATTGGCAAGTTAAATATAAGGAACTTAAAAATGTCTATCGAATGGCAAAATATCAAATCATTTAACGATTCTCAAAATAATGCTTTTGAAGAATTGATTTGCCAACTGGCAAGAGAAGAGCCAATTGTCGATAAAAAAGAGTTCTATCGTATAGCAGCTCCAGACGGTGGCGTTGAAGCCTATTGTGTTTTAGAAAGTGGTGAAGAATATGGCTGGCAAGCTAAATATTTTTCATCTATGGGAAGTTCACAATGGTCTCAACTTAAAGATTCTTTTGAGACGGCACTTAGAACCCATCCAAACTTAACCAAATACTATGTTTGTATTCCTTTGGATAGGCAAGATCCAAGACGCAATGACCAATCATGGTTTATGGATAAATGGAATGAAAAAACGCAGGAATGGGTTAAATATGCAAATGATCTGGGCAGGAGCATTACTTTTGAATATTGGGGAAGTTCAGAGCTGATTCATCGGCTATCTGAGGAGAAACATGCAGGTAGAAAATTATTTTGGTTTTCCAAAGAAGAATTCTCGGATAAATGGTTTCAGTCGCATATTAAAAATAGCATTTACAATTTAGGACATCGCTATACGCCGGCACTGAATTTTGAATTAGATATTGCAAAGCACTTCGACGCACTTAGTAGAAACGATAGATTTCGTGACTATTTCAAAAACAGGCTTCACAGCTTCCTTAAAGATTTTAAAAGTTTAGATAAAGAGTTTTTAGACCAAGATGCCGCTAAAAATTTAATTAATCTATTAGATAGAGAATTTGAAATTTCCAAAAAATCAGAATTACTGTGCTTTGATATTGAAGCTATTCAGAAAGACTGTAAACTTGTTATAAATTCGCTACATGAATACCAAAATACATTAAAAAGCCAAGAAAGCGAATTGTCTAAAGATACGTTTAACTATAAAAACTTCAAGATAAAAAATGCTTACAATGCCATATACGAATTCCAAGAATTTATTAACGAAGCGACATTAATTTTAGCTAATTTACCAATAATGTTGCTCTCAGGTGAAGCCGGAATTGGAAAATCCCATTTATTAGCGGATATTGCCTCAAAAAAAATTAATGAAAATAAATCATGCGTTCTCTTATTAGGGCAACACTTTACTTCTGAAGAATCACCCTGGACACAAATTCTTAATAATTTACTGCGGATTAAATGTAACGAAAAAGAATTATTGGGAGCTTTAAATGCTAGAGCCGAAGCGGAAGGTGAGCGTCTACTGTTTATTGTCGATGCAATTAACGAAGGCAGAGGGCGCCGTTTTTGGAGTAATTATATAAAGGGATTTATCAATGATTTCTCAAATTATCCTTGGTTAAGTCTTGTGCTAAGCATTAGAACATCTTATGAAACGTTATTAACTCCAAAAGACTTAATTCCTGACAATGCCATCATTAGGGTGGTGCATCATGGATTTGAAAATGTTGAATATCAAGCTTCCAGTTTCTTCTTTTCTCAATATGGCATTGAGCAGCCCAGCATACCTTTATTACACCCTGAATTTAGCAACCCGCTATTTCTAAAATTATTTTGCGAAGGATTGAAGCGTTCCGGTCAAAAGCGAATTCCAAAAGGCTATGGCGGCATAACCAGCATCATAGATTTCTTTTTAGCAAGTGTTGATGAAAAATTATCACACCCCTCATTTTTTGACTATCAGCCTGCATCCGGTAAACAGCTTGTAAAAAAAGTAATCAACGCGCTTATTCAACATAAGCTACAAAATGATTTAAGCATTATCCCTTACGACTCAGCAGTTGATATAGCGAATAGCATAGTTACAAGATATAGTGCCAAAAAGGGCTTTATCGATAACTTAATTTCAGAAGGCGTTTTATCTAAAAACATCTATTGGAAAAATAATAATGAAGACATTATTTATTTTGCTTATGAACGTTTTGAAGATCACTTAACTACGGCCTATTTACTCGAAAGCTATCTTGATAAAAGCAACCCTGAAATTGCTTTCCAAGATCAAGGTGCATTAGCCCAATATGTTAATCATATTTATCGGTATCAGGGCATAGTCGAAGCCTTGTCAATTCAACTTCCTGAGAAAATAAACAAAGAATTGTATGAATTGGTTTCTGATGAGAAAAAGTCAAACAGGGCAATAGTTGAAGCATTTGTTAAAAGTCTAATCTGGAGAAAACCGGAAACTATCACAGAAAAAGTAAAAGATTATGTCAATCAGCAAGTCTTAGTTGACGATTATACTTTCGACTTGTTTTTTCAAATGGTCTATTCAGTATCGTCAGACCCTGACCATTTCTTTAATGCAAATAGCTTGCATCGTTTCTTGATGAAATTCTCATTAGCTGATCGTGATGCTATGTGGACAACTTATTTACATCATAAAGATGATGAAGTTTCAGCAATGCAAAGACTTATGGATTGGGCATTGCATGATTGCAATAAAAATTATTTATCCGCTGAGTCCAGATTATTAGCTTGCAAAGCTTTAGCATGGCTGTTTACCAGTACTAATATTGGTTTTAGAGGCGTGGCAACAAAAGCATTAGTTTGCGTATTGGAAAATAATCTTCCAATAGTCACTCGGCTTTTAGTTGACTTTCATACTGTTAACGATCCATATGTTTATGAACGTATTCTTGCCGCAGCTTATGGCACAGTATTACGTTCAGTCGATTTAAATGGATTAACAGAGTTATCTGAATTTATCTTAACAACCGTTTTCGAAAAAGAAGAAGTTTATCCTAATGTATTAGTTAGAGATTATGCCAGAAATATTATTGAATATGCTTTGTATAAACAGGTTTTTACCCTAACAGATCCCCAGGTAATACGCCCACCTTATAAAAGCCAGTTTCCAAATAGTTTTCCTAGTAATGAGAAAATTGATGCTTACAAATACGACTATAAACTGAACGATGCAAAAGATTATTGGGGGGGAAACGCAATTCTACGCTCCATGGTTACGGAGTATGGCAGGGGAATGTGTAGTTATGGCGATTTTGGACGTTATACCTTTCAAAGTGCTTTACATGACTGGAAATACAAATTCGACCCCAACGATTTAAGTAATTACGCTTGCAAGATAATTTTTGAAACATATGGTTACGATGTCAAAAAGCATGGCGAATTTGATAATCATGCTAGCTCTGGCGATAGGCACACTAATAAAAAAGAAAGAATCGGCAAAAAATATCAATGGCTTGCTTTGTATGAAGTGCTTGCTAGGGTGGCTGACAATTATCAAATGCAAGATGGATCAGCTGGCTGGCATGATGAAAAAAAATATATTTGGTATCAAGGTACTTGGGAACCTTTTGTTAGGAATATAGACCCAACATCGGTTTACCGTCCTGGTAGTAGTTCTTCGTTTAAGCGCAACGAATCTTGGTGGGATAGCGTCGAGTATAACGATTGGCATGGCAGCCATCAAAATTGGCTAATTAGCGCTGAAAATTTGCCTAATCCAAAAGAAATTATTGAGCTGAAAGATACCCAAGGCAATGAATGGCTTGTTTTAGAAACCTATCCTAGCTGGGACGATTCGGTGCCTGTTGGGTATGAGCAACATGAATATCCACACAAACATCTTTGGTATCAAATTAGAAGCTATTTTGTTTCTTCAGAACAGGCTGAAGGCTTGACCGCTTGGGCAAAACAGCAACATTTAATGGGAAGATGGTTTCCTGAAAATAGCGATCAATATCATGTATTTTCTCGTGAATATTATTGGTCACCGGCTTATCGTTTTTTCGATAATCCATACTATGGTCGCAGCCAATGGGAAGATGTGCATGAAAAAGGTAACTATGAACAAACCATAGGCGAAGTAATGGTTACAACGGAAAGACATAATTGGGAACCAGGAGCCGACCATCGAGAACAACCTTCATATTTTGCTCCCAGAGAGTACATGTATGAAAAAATGCTGCTTCAATATTCAAAAAATATTGGCGAATGGTTAAATACTGAGGGTGAAGTTGTTTGTTTCGATCCGTCAGTCAACCAGGAAGAAAGTTCTTGTTTATTAATTAGAAAAGATGCTTTATTGCGATTCTTGGACGAAAATAATTTAAAAATATTCTGGACTTGTTTGGGCGAGAAACAAATCCTTGGAGACAGTTATGACCGGATTAAATACACACAATGGCTAGAGCTTTCAGGAGTTTTCACACTAAATGCAAGCGGAGTAGATGGCGTTATAAAGCCATTGATTAAATCGGTAGGTGTTTAGCTCGGTTGGACATGCGGTTAATACCCAATATTTCAAAGCCTTACAATATGGCAACCGATTTCGAGTTTGACCACTATCGTTCCATTATCGGATGCTAGAATGCCGGGCAATGAAAAAGCTGTCGCCTAAAGCACCTATTTTTTGGTGCCCTACCTACAAAACGTAAACTGGAGAATACTAATGCACAGCCAAAGACTATTACAAGAAATTGAAATTTTACCGCCAGAACTGCAAAAACAAGTATCCGACTTCGTTGTTTTTTTACGCAAACAGCAACAAAAACAGCTTATTAAAAAAAGAACCGTAGGCGAATACAAAGATAAAATTGTGATTCATGAAGATTTTGATGAACCGTTAGGCGATGAA
>JAURWF010000058.1 GCA_030655095.1 bacterium | reverse complement strand
TTTCCAATAATATTTACAAAACCTGCTTTGTGATTCATTTTCAAGAGTTAAAATGCAAAGGTAACCTTAAAAATATTTAATTTTAAAAAACTTATTGCTTTTTTAAAAAAAGATGTATCTTTGCAATCCAAATCGCGGGGTAGAGCAGCAGGTAGCTCGTCGGGCTCATAACCCGAAGGTCGCTGGTTCGAGTCCAGTCCCCGCTACTAGAAAATTCCTTAAATAATTCATTATGAATTATTTAAGGAATTTTTAATTTAAATATTCCCGAATTATTCCCGATTATTTGACTCACTCAATACCTAAATATACGTAAGTACTGATTACATGGAGTTTTGCATAGCAAGATTGAAGGTTTTATTTTGTGTCTTAGAACTTGAATGATAAAATTCTAAACAAGCTAAGAATGAGTGGTTAAAAAATACTAATGGAGTCGGTTAGTTTATAATTTCTGCCCATCGTTTAATATTAGGATGTAGTTTCTTTTTTTGTGCTTAAACGTTGATTTAGTATTTACAACGCAATTAGATATATTCTTCTAAAACCTTAAATTGAACTCAGGTTAAAAGATAAAATTTTCCAAAAAAGATTATAGTTGGTGGAACTGTAAAAAACACTTCCGTGAAGAGGATCTAAAGTAAAACTAATCTGTTCAGAAATATTTTCGCAACCACTTGCAGGTTCCTTATAGCACTATACTTTTTTTCTCCTTGAATATTTATCAAAATAAATAACCAATTTGTTATCAATTTCAATAGCTGTGGTTCCTTCGGCCCAATAATTACCTGTAATTGGATTGCTTGCTTTTCCGATGGATTAGTTAAATTATCACTATAAGCTATTTTTATATTTCTCTGTGTTAGATTTCTGGTCTCATCCTTCAAAAACATTATAAAACCAATATTTTTCTTTAAAGTAGTTGCTAAAAACCGAGTGTAGTTGCGCATACAATACAACGATAAAGTTAAATAACTAATTTCAAAAAGATAGTTTGAATTACCTATGAAAATGATTGGATAAGTAAAGATCCTTTCTATAATTGGAAAGCAAGATTGAAAACTGCGGATCGTGAATTCTTATCAGAAATAGAAATTCAAACGAGGCTTGAAAATGAACTTCACATTCCCCGATTAGATTAAGTGAGAGATATTTTTATTTTAAGTTATTTCACTGGTTTGGAATATGCTGATGTAAAGAAACTAACTAAGAGAAATATTGTTATTGGGATAGATAGTAATAAATGGATCAACACCAAAAGAACCAAAACAAATACCTTAAGTAATATTCCAATATTACCTGCAGCAGCCAATGTAATTGAAAAATATACCAATTATCCAGATGTTTTACACAGTGAAAAGCTGCTCTCGGTGCTAAGCAATCAAAGAATGAATACGTATATAAAGGAAATTGCCGACTTATGCAGTTTTACAAAAAATCTTCCATTCCACTTCTCGCGTCACACATTTGCAACCACAGTAACCTAAACTAATGAGCTGCCATTAGAATCCGAAGTAAAATTCTTGGCCATAAATCTTAAAGACCACCCAGTATTATGCTAAAATTTTAGACAGGAGGGTAGGTGTTGATATGAATGTACATAAAGAGAAGCTTAAATTAAAGGGAGGTTCTAATTATCAAAGTCTGAAGTCAAGTTAACTTCAAAGCAAACCTTTAGATAAAACCACAAAATATAAAATATTAATAATTCTAATATTTTATAAACAGGTATTTTATCACAATAATAATTTCTGTGGTTTAACCGTAATAGAGTTTCCTAAACAAAAAATACCTTTAAAGAGTTTTAAATAATGGATTATTGTAAGGTGGTATATTCTTCAAAAAAATATAAATATGTTATTCTAGCTTCACAATTGAATGATGTTAACGATTTGCAACAAATACTGGGTAAGTATTCCAATTATGTTTGTGTTGGGGTTGCCAGAAACAAAAATGATGCAATTAATTTAATTTTGGACCAATTACCTCATCTTGTCTTTTTCGATACAGAATTAGTTGATGGTATAACAATAAAAACAACCTTTTGTATAATACCTGAGGTGTATCAGTTTTTGCATAGTTTACCTAAGTTCATTGCAATGAGCTCGTCAAAATTACATACTTATGAGGCTATCAAAAGTGGAGTCTTTGATTATATTCTAAAACCACATAATCATTTTGATTTGAAAAAAACCTTATTACGTTTTGAAAATATACAACCTGATATCTCCTCAATATGTATAAAATCATTTACTGAATTCAAGTTTTTACAAGTAATTGATATTGTTTACATAAAAGCGGATAATAATACTACTGATTTCTTTTTGAAAGATGGTTCAATGGTAACCTCCTATAAAACATTAAAAAACTTTGAAACGGAACTTCCAAATATTTTTGCACGTATTCACAAGAGCTATATGGTAAATATCAACTACATCAATAAAATTCACTTTAGTAAATTTCAATGCTCTCTTAAGTATACTAGTACATTAATTCCATTCTCAAAATCTCTTAAATGCAAAATGCTGGAAATTAAAGATTTATGGATGAGAGGAACTTTTGAAGGATTTGAGCAACAGATAAATCTGATATAATAATTTAAATAAAAATCCATTCACCATTCAAATTAACTCTTTCACTTATCCCATAATAACATTTACAAAACACCCTATTAATTATTATCACACTTCAAGTCTTCTAAGTATTTTTGACATATACAAATTGATTAATCAATCATTTCGAACGAATTAAATATAGCTTAATCAAATTAGAAAAGAGGAGTAAATCCAGATAAGGGAAATCTTGACTACGACTCTATTCTTCATGTATCAATGTATTCCCACATTGATGCTATCATGTTTTCCATTGGATTTTAACAACCAACTTAATTGTTGGCAAGGAAGACTATTGTCTAATTTAAAAAAAACAAATAATGAAATCAATAAAAATTTTTGCAGCTATTTTACTTTTTACACCAATATTTTTATCTTGCTCAAATTCTGAAACAGATGAAGAATTACAAATATTAATTAATAATAAGGAGCTTTTTCAGAATGATACAGGTAATGATCCATTGCCTCCAATACCACCAAAAGATCCTAAAAATGGAGGGTAATTTAAAAAGATTTAAAAAACCTTGTTTGTTGTTAGACAAGGTTTTTATATTATTTAATTCTTTTTAATACTTTAAGTTTTTATTTCAGAGATTTAATTAAATTTACGCTATTTTGCATTAAAATAGCTATAATGATGTTTAGAAGAACTTTATCACTAATTATTGTCATACCAATAATAATTAGTTGTATCAATGATTCTACTTTAACTTTTCAAAAAAATAAATCAATTGAAAATGTCGAGAACCTTTTTAAGACGTCTAGAAACAATTCTTTGCCAGACTCAATTAGAAAAAAATCTTTAGTTGAAGCTAATGAGAATATTGAAAAGCTTGACAATGATTCTTTAAAAATTCGTTTATATGTAGAAAGTGCATACAATAATTTGATTTTAGGAAATTTAGATGATTTCAAAATAATCAATCACAAAATATTGCAAATACCCTCATTAAATAAAGATACCTTAATTTGGGCAAGAGCAAATTCTAATTTAGGTTATTATTATCGTATCAAATACACTAATGATAGTTCTTTTTATTATTATAATAAAGCTTTAAAATATTATCACTTATTTGGGAGTGTAACTGATGAAGCTGAAATGAGGTATAATTTAGCTGCAATTCAGTCAGATGAAAAGGATTTTGTTAGTAGTGAAATAAATACAATTAAAGCAATTTCAATTTTAAAAAACAGAAAAGAATATTATGCCCTTTTTCTTTGTTACAACAATTTGGCATTCATTGCAAATCAATTAAAAGATTTTGAAAAATCCATTAAATATAGAAAAGAGGGGCTAGAGTATCTCTCTAGACTAAATAATGTTGAAAAACTAGAGCTAACTGCCCTAAATGGTATCGGAATCACTTATCAAAATAAAGAAGATTACATTAAATCAATTGAATATTTTAATAATGTATTAGCGACCAAGAATATTAAGAATCTTTATCCTGATATTTACGCAGTTTTAATTGATAATTTGGCATATTCTAAATTTAAGAACAAAGATTATTCCGATTTACCGAATCTATTTTACAAGTCTCTAAAAATTCGTGATAGTTTACAGATAATTGACGGCATTATATCTAGTAATCTTCATTTAACAGAATATTTCTTATCAAAAGGAGATAGCTTAATTGCATTACAACATTGTATTATAGCAAAGGATTTAGCGAAATCTTCAAAGAATAACATTGATTTATTACAATCTTACCAGTTACTTTCAAAACTTGAATCTGCACAAAAAGGGAAAGAATACCTTCTAAGTCATATTCAACTATCCGACAGTCTTCAACAACATGAACGTTTCATCCGTGAAAAATTTACACGAATCGAGTATGAAACCAATGAATTAACTCAAGAAATGGAATCAGAAACAAAGGAGAAATGGCAGGTTATACTGTTTTCATTATTTGGTGCAAGCTTAAGTTTTTTGTTACTTATTAATATGAAGCAACATTCAAAAAATAAAGAACTTCAATATAACCAAAAACAAGAACTTGCAAATATTGAAATTTACAACCTGATGTTATCTCAGCAGTCAAAATTTGAAGAAGGTAGCAATAAAGAAAAAAAACGAATTTCAGAAGAATTACATGATGGTGTCCTTGGTCGTTTATTTGGAACACGGTTGAGTTTAGATAGCTTAAATGAGGGTAAAACAAAAGCTGAAGTAAAAAAACGTGAGATTTATATTGATGAATTACAACTAATAGAGGAGGATATTAGAAAAATATCTCATAATTTGAATATGGAAATTTTTACTTCAAAGGATAGTTTTAATCAACTTATAGAACAATTGGTAGCAAAACAAAGCAAAATAAGTAACTTTGAATATAAGTTAGTGTTTAATAATTTTAAAAACTGGGAAACAGTTTCAAATAAAATCAAAATTCATTGTTATAGAATATTACAAGAATCTCTTCAAAATATTAATAAATATGCTAAGGCTACTAAAATTCAAATTGAATTAAGTAAGGAGAAAAATAATTTATTAGTTAAGGTTGAAGACAATGGGGTTGGTTTTAATACAACAAAGAGAGTTAAAGGGATTGGATTAAAGAATATGTATTCAAGAGTTAAAACTTTAAATGGCACCATAGAAATTAATTCAAAGCTGGGAAAGGGTACGCAAATTTTAATGACAATTCCATTATAAAACTTGATACAAATTTAAGATGAAAAAAGAGTTGAAAATTTTAATGATTGATGATCACCCAATGATTATTGAGGGATATAAAAAAGTTTTATTAAGTAATAAAACTTTGAATTTTGATATTAAAATAGCAAATAATTGTGATCAAGCCATCAGTACCATTCATAAAGTTAAAGATTCAAATTTTTTCGATATTGTATTTATTGATATCCAATTACCCCCATCTACAGATGGCTCTATTACTTCAGGAGAGGAATTGGCAATCTTTGTAAATGCGGAACAATCAAATGCTAAAATAGTGATTTTAACAATGATTGACAATCCACATAGGTTGCAGAATATTTTAAATACAATACCGCATCATGGAATTTTAATTAAAAGCGATATCACTTCAAAGTTATTATTAAAAGCGCTAGATAACATTTTAAATAATATCCTTTTTTATAGTGGAACTGTACAAAAATTAAAGAATAAAGACCTATTGAACGATGACTCCGTTGATGAATACAATAGAAAGATTATTTATCATCTCTCTAAAGGTGTAAAGACTAAAAATTTGATAAAGCATATACCTTTATCATTGAGCGCTATTGAAAAACGTAAAAATTTTATAAAGGATCTATTTAATGTTGATGGTGGTGATGAACAATTATTAATTGAAGCAAAAAAACGAGGATTTATATAATACCTTTTATTATTTTTTATAATTATTGTATTCTTGTTAAGCATTAGCGTTTAATAATCTTATTAAAATTTTATAATATTTTCATTATGTATTTTAGGATTCCCTTTTAAGTGAACTCTTCCAATATTTTTTTTGTAAATATATACATCCTCAGTAATAGTAGACTTGATTATTGAAGCACTAATAGAAATTAAATTACCTGTTTTAGCATTAAGCTTATAAGCAAAAATATCACTGCCATTTTTGGCTTGTAAAAAAACAAAATCGGAAAAGCCTGCTAAAACTATTTTACTGCCTCCTGTTGCTGTACAATCAATAATTTCAGTTTTTACTTTAAGGTCTATTAAACCACCACTCAAAGATTTAACAGTTATTTTGTGTCCTGTCAAAAAATTTAGCCCTTTGATTTTAGAACCTTCAGCAGCTTCAATTTTTGAAAGGCTATTAAAGCTTAAATATGCCGTAATGGTTGTTTTAATGTCTTTATTTTTTTTAGAGATACTTAAGGTTCCATTTTCTATATTAAATCTCAATAAGTTGGCATAATTTTTATCTAATTTTAGTTTTTGTGTAAGACTATCATTCTGTAGTAGTAATAATTCAATTCCCGAATCTACTTTAAGAGATGTAAAGTTGTCATTAAAAACTATTTCTTTTTTTAGAATATTTTCACCATTTTTTATTTCTATTGTTTTACAAGATAAAATTAAAAAAAAAGGTAAATAAAAGAGTATTTTCATTTCTTTACGTTATTTATTAGTATGAATATTATTAAATATGGAAAGAATTAAATTTTCTTTTCCTAATATTATTTTACCAAAGATTATATCTTCTTTCATCTGAAATGTAGTGTCATTTAAAGTTATATTTGCCGCCTTTAATAAAAAAGATTCGTTTTGTTTTATTTCATTTTGTATTACTGCCAAGGAAATAGGCAAGTTTTTTTCAACAACAACAGATATTGTATCTCCTTTTTTAAAAGATAATTTATTATTTGTTTTAATTAGAAAAATTTGATTTTCATTATATTTTGGATTATATATTTTTACATTTTCATAAATGGGTACATTAATCTTACTTAAACCTAAAGTTAAAATTAGAACAACTAAAATCATAATAATAACACTATTTCTAGTGATAAAATTTTTCTCCTTATTTAATAATTCAATTAACGATTTTTTATTAGTATTCATATCCTTATTTTTAGCTATATATGTATTTAAGACTTGATCCCAAACCTTTCTTCTTGTTAAAGAAGTTATTATATTATTAGGAGCCAAGCTCTAGTTGATTTTTTACTAAGCTATAATAATATCCTTTATTATGCGTGAGAGTTTCATGTGTACCTTGCTCTACAACTAAACCCTTATTTAATACAATAATTTGATCTGCATTTTTAACGGTACTTAACCTATGAGCAATTACCATCACTGTTTTCCCCCTAAAAAAAGTATTTAAATTAGTCATTATTATTTTTTCATTTGCAGAATCTAATGCGCTGGTTGCTTCATCAAAAAACAAATAGGATGGATTTTTATAAACGGCTCTAGCTATTAATATTCGTTGTTTCTCGCCACCACTTACTCCATTACCGGAATTTCCAATTTTTGTATTTATGCCTAGAGGTCGTGATTCAATAAATTTGGTTAAGTTCGCTATATGTATTGCCTGATTAAGCTTTTTTAAGTTTATTTCTTCATCACTAGTTGCAATGTTTCTGGCTATCGTATCAGAAAATAAAAAACCCTCTTGCATAACCACACCAATATTTTCCCTCCAACTAGTTGGAGAAACATCTTCAATGTTATTATTTCCAATATTTATTACGCCATTTTGAGGTGAATAGAATTTTAATAAAATTTTCATTAAGGTTGTTTTTCCGCTACCACTTGCTCCAACAATAGCAGTAATTTTTCCTTTGGGAAGTTCTAAGGTTATGTTTTTTAAAACATACAAAGATTTAGGACCTCCATACTGAAAATCTATTTTTTCTAGCACTATATCCTGATTGAAATTAGTGGGAATTAAAATGTTGTTACCTAATTCTTCATCTTCTTGAGAATGAATTTCATCTAATCTTTCTACACTTATTTTTGCATCTTGTAAAGATCTAAAAAACGAAATTAATTGATTAATAGGAGAATTCATTTGCCCAATGATATAAGAGATACTTAACATAGCCCCAAGTGTAATATTATTATTAATTACTTCTTGAGCAGCAAAAAATGTAATTACTATATTTTTAAATTGATTTATGAAATTATACCCAACTATTTGATATTGATTTAGTGATAATATTTTAGTATTAACTTTGAATAATTTAATTTGTATTTTTTCCCACTGTTCTCGTTTAAATTCTTGAAAATTATTTAATTTTATTTCTTGCATACCAGTAATTAACTCAAAAATGGAATCTTGATTTTCAGATCTGTGTTGAAAATTGTTATAATCTAATAATTTTCTTTTACGAAAAAAAAGCAGAGTCCAAAATACTGAAATTAGTGTAAGAAATAAATAAATGAACAATATTTTTATATTATAAACAGCTAATACAAAAAAGAAAACTAGAAAATTTACTAAAGAGAAAAGTGTAAATAAACTATCAGAAGTTATGAAATTTTCAATTCTTGAATGGTCATTAATTCTCTGAGTTAAATCTCCAATTATTTTAGTGTCAAAATACTTAATTGGCAGTTTTAATAATTTAGCTAAAAAATCTGAAATTATTACAATACTAATTTTAGCTCCAATATGTAAGAGAATCCAATTTTTGATTACGTCAATTACAGATGACCCAAAAAAAAGTAATATTTGTGCTAACAAGATTAGAAAAACAATATTTGAACTTTGAAATAGTATTCCTTTGTCAATTAATGCTTGGGTAAGAAATGGGAAAATTAGGGTAATAATTGAACCTAGCAATAGAGCTAATGATAACTTAAGAAATTCGGATTTATAATCTTTAATGTATTTTAAAAAGAATTTATAGCTAGTGTGTTTTTTCTTAACTTCTTTAGCAGTAAAAAAATGTTCGGTAGGATTTAAGACTATAACAATACCATCTTTATCATGAGTTAACCATTTATTTTTAAAATCCTCATCATAAAGTTTTATTAAACCAAAACCAGGATCTGCGATTTTATAAATTGTTCTATTATGCTTTTTATTTATAGCATATAATACAACAAAATGATTTTGACCCCAATGTAAAATAGCAGGTAAAGGGATATCATTGGTTAAGGTTTCTATATCTGTTTTATAAGTAGCCGTCTCTAATCCTATAGCGTTAGCCGCTTGACAAATTCCTAAAACACTAACACCGTCTTTTGCTAAAAATGAATTGTCTCTAAGATGTTTCAATGAAAAAAATTTTCCATGAAAGCGAGCAACCATTTTTATACAGGCTGGACCACAGTCCATTTGATCATATTGTGGGTAAAATTTAAACATTTAATATAATTCTAGCTATCTATGGTTTGTAAAAACTTATTTAATACTACCTGGTTAATCTTTTCTTTATCGAATTTATAAATACAATAGTCCTTATTCTCATTATCTATTGCATGTTGAGTACAACCTCCATTACATATGGGTAATATATTACAATCTAAACAAGGGGAGTTTTTAAATTTAGAATCCATTCTTATATTGTGTTTTTCATTCCATATGATATTGCCTTCTTCTGTTAAATCCCCCTCTTTGTTTTTGGAATTAAAATCTCTAGCTGTGCACTTGAATACTTCCCCATTGTAATTTATTGTTGAATGATTCACCCTGTCTGCATAACAAGAACTACGAACATTATCAGGATTATCATGAGTTGTAACAAAAAAACCTTTATCTCTAAATTCTTTTATAATTAAATTTGTCTCTTCGGTTAAATTGGAATCATCTTGCCAAACTTGGTGAAAAGCGATTTGCAAAAATTCTCTTTGTTTTTTAGTGAATATTTTCAAATCATCTATTATATCTCTGATTCCTTTTAAAGTTTCCTCAGTATAATTAATTCTTAACCTAACTGACAAACCTTTGTCGCATAAAAGACTAACATTTTTAATGATTACATCATATGAACCTTTAGTTTTTGAAATATACCTTATAGTATTATGTTTTTCTCGATTCCCGTCTAAAGTGATTTGTATTTGCCTTGTTTTGTAACGTTTAAAAAAATTTGCAGTTTCTTCGTTAATTAAATATCCGTTGGTTGTATAATCCGAATTTAAAAGAACATTATGTTTTTCACATAATTCAAGAGTATACTCCGAAATAGGTTTAATTACATCTTTAAAATACAAAAGTGGCTCACCACCAAACCAAGAAAGTGAAAAAGATTTAATTCTTTCATCACTTACAATTTTTGTTATTAATTTTTTTACCGATTCAATAGTTTGAATAGTCATTTTAGAGCTGCTCTCGTGCGATTCATAACAATACCAGCATTTAAAATTACAATTCATAGTTGGGTTTATTATTAATAAGTAGTGGCTTTCGTTTGAATCCACCAAATGACTATAATCCTTAACCTGTTTAACTTCATCCAAATTAGATTCAACTATGAATTGGTTTTTTATAAGAGCCTGATAGAAATCAGGATGTACTTCTTTCAAACCTGTAACACTATTTTTAGTGGTTTCCAATAAATCATAAAGAACAGGTTCTAAAAGCATAAACTCATTACTAATTGCGTTATAGGAAATAAATTTATTTTTATAATTTATAAAAGTGTTAAATTTGCTTAATTTCATTCTATTTATTTTTAAATAATGTTATTAAATTTTAATTTATAATTTTTCTAAATAATTTATCTTTAAAAAGAGCAACCTAGTTTTTTAAGCTATTCTATTGAAGGGTAAAGCTGAAAAATTGTTAATTGCCACTATATGGCATAACACATATAGCAGCCCGCAGTATTACAGGATTGACAATTTGTATTTGCACAAGCTCCAGCGTTAATTATAATATCACGATTAACTGAAGCTGTAATAGATGCAAAACCTCCTTTTAACATTCCCTCTTGATTTTCTTCTATTGGCTGAAGACTTTTAGTCAATTCAGCAAATGATTTTTTATTTTCTTTCATAATAATCTATTTTTTAAAATTATAATCAAAGAGGAAAGATTTCTCTTTCCTCTTTGAAAAAATAGAATTTGTTTATTGAGGAGCAGTTCCACCACATCCGGCGACACAGTTTCCTCCTTGACAATTTGTATTTGTTTTTCCACAACCAAAACCGTTAATTTCAGGAAGAATACTTTCCGAAGAAGAAGAAAGTGAGGCAAAACCTCCTTTTAACATTCCTTCTTGATTTTCTTCTAATGGCTGAAGACTTTTGGTCAATTCACTAAATGATTTTTTATTTTCTTTCATAATTAAATGATTTAAATATTTTTCTTACTCTTTTAAGGATTTTCAGATTACTCCTAATTATCGCGCAATAAATGTTTTATAGTCGTTCACGTTCATCCCAATTTCCAGAATCAGTTCTTTTAACTTTTATTTCTTTCCCTGTTGAGAAGTTATATATTAAGGATAGCATTATTGTTCTACTCTGGTTTTTCTCTTTACTTACTAGATTTAAATTTTTGAAATCAACATTAATTTCTGTATTTCTAGTGTTAAATATATCAGTCGCACTAATCTTAACTTGACCTTTTTTATTCCAAAAATATTTCCGAACACCAAAGTCAATATAGTAGTTAGGGTTAACTTTAAAGTTTCCCAGTACTGTCTTAGATTGAAAACCACCATTCAATTCTAAACTTAGACTTTCGGAAATTGTAAAATAATGATTTGATTTTCCTTCAAAAGTTAATTTACTGTTGTTGTAATTATTGAAAGAGAATGAGTTTTGATAAAGAGAAGCATTGTTATATGATTTCCACCATTTCGTAAATTCTATTGGTAAATTTAGACTGGCTCCATAATTTTCTGAATTATTCAAATTTTGGACTTGATAAATCACCCTATTATCTTCTTCATTTAAAGCTATCTGTGTAAATACGTCCGAGGTTTTACTAAAGAACACTGATAATGAATACTTTCTATGATAATCAAAGTTTAATTGGATAGTATTACTGTATTGTGGGTTTAAATCTGAATTTCCAACGGATGATGTAAAATCATCAATTTGATAGATGAAGGGGTTTAAATTTTCGAAGGATGGGCGATTTATACGTCTTCCATAATAAAATGATAATGAATTCCCAATATCTTTATTCAAGTCATATTTCATAAAGAGGCTAGGGAATAAATCAAATTTCTCCTTTTTAAAATATTGATTTACTGTTTCTGAGTTACCATCAATGGTAGCATATTCACCTCGAAGTCCAATTTTTGTATCAATATTAAACAAACTTGTAGTATAACTTAAATAAGATGCAAAAATATTTTCAGTGTAGTTGAATTGATTACTTTTTGTTACATCAAATTTCCAAGAATTGTCAATGAAATTTTCATAGACAATTTCATTGTCTATTTGTGTGTTGCTATATTTTGCACCTATATTTAATTCATTTTTATTTAAGGGTTTATAAAAATCTATTTTATATGAATATATATTTGTTGTTGTTGGTACATTATTTCTGTTTATTTTATCTTTGAAAAAAAGATTATTTTGAAAAAAGGATGATATAAAATTGTCAGTATCTTTACTATCATTATAGACGTAATCAGATGAAATTTTTATATTGGCTCCTAAAGTATCAATTTCAATATTATAATTAACGGAAACGTTATAAAAAGTATTTTTTGAACTTAGATTATAATCTCCAATAATTGTAGAATCTAGTTTGGAATTATTGAAGATTGATGAGAAACTTTTAAAGGGTGTCTTTTTCTTATTGAAAGTACCTATAACTTCTGCGCCTAAATATTGATTTTTTGAGATAGCCAAATCAATTCCAAAACGTAATTGTTGATTGTGAATTATTGGGGTTGAGTTGGATTCGTTTTTTATTATTACATCAGTGTTTGAGAACACTCTTAATTCTTCAGTATCCGCATATTTTTTGTCTTTTATAAAATAATATTGACCATAAAATCCGAGTTTTCCCTTCTTATAATTTAAATTAAAACCATTTTCAAAATATGAATATTTCCCTTGTTTATATCCTGTAAATACACTTCCCGTCAATCCATCTTTCTTTTCTTTTTTTAATATAATATTGATTAATCCTGCAGAACCTTCAGCCTCATATTCTGCTGGTGGATTTTGTATAATTTCTATTTTTTTAATTTGTGTAGCATTTAATGAGTTTAAATATGAAGAAAGTTGATTCCCAGAGAGTTTTAAGAGTATGCCATTTATTAGAATTTTGACGCCTTGAACTCCATTTAAGCTTATTGATCCAGAATTGCTTACCCAAACGTTAGGAGATAATGATAATAATTCTAAAGAGGATTTTCCGGAGGATAAAATACTATTTTCTACATTAAAAACTATCCTATCAGCCTTTCTCTCAATAATTGGGGTTTTAGAAATTATTGTAATTTCATTTAGATTGTTTACACTCCTAATTAATTTAATATCACCCAAATCTATTTTTGACTCAACAGAAATTTGTTTTACCCAGTCTTTATACCCTATAAAACTTATAGTTAAATTATATTTTCCTTCATTAGTTTGTATTTCGAAATGACCTTTGTCATCAGTTATGGTTCCAGTTACAATTTTATTACTCAGATCTGTTAAAATTACATTCGCAAATTCAATACTTCCTAAAGAATCTTTAAGGTTACCTGAAATGTTATTTTGAGAAAAGATGAATAATGGTGATATGGCAAAAAATAAAAATAACTTCTTCATATAAATTTTTAAAAAAATAATATTTATAGTAAAGTTAGGTTGAATGTTTGGTTAGTGTTTACGGGAAAACCACAATAAATTGTTGTGTTTCATATTTTGATTTAAACCACCCGTTGGGTCCAATTAATTTTTGACGATAACTTTCCGTCAGTTAGAGTGATTTTCGATAGAAAATCGTATTAAGATTAGAATAATTATTGTTAAAAGGGGTTCTAAATATATTTTTTGTTCCGTTTAACTGCACAAAAAACACTCGAACAGACGTTTTTAATAATTGGACCCAACGAGTTAATTATTATTTAATTACAGGAATACATATTATATATAATTACAAAAACTTTAATTGTATCTACAATCTCTCATGAAATTAATAAATTGTTTTGAGGGTGGAATGTAAAATTATTTCGATAGAAAATAACCTTAATTGTTTACGGTTTTCCCATAACTACAAGTCTTATACTTTTAATATTTTTAACAAATCGCTAAATGTAAAACCATGTTTTTTAAAGATAAATTAATAATAAGATCCTTTTTAATAATATTGCTTATTACAGTAGTAGGATGTATTGCTATACCACAAGAGACAGTGAGTTTGTCGGCTGCGATAGGAAAAGACCTTCGTGAGTTTAAAAGCTCTCATGAGAAAATGATTACACTTTATTACGATAAAGAATTATCCAATATTGATAAATTTATTGAAGAAATCTATACTCCTTACATCATTAATTACACGATAAAGGTTGAAATGGAGGAATTTGAATCGGGCAATGAGTCGCTCTTTGGTTTAATGAGAGAGGCTGCCGAAAATAATTCCGGTAAAGTTTCAAAA
The DNA here is from genome assembly GCA_030655095.1 of bacterium. Classification (GTDB taxonomy): domain Bacteria; phylum Patescibacteriota; class Patescibacteriia; order Patescibacteriales; family GWC2-42-12; genus JAHITL01. Next base: position 12,744 of record JAURWF010000058.1, on the reverse strand, counting down.
GATTTATTGGAATATATGCAAGATTATTTACAAGCAGCTCAAAACCAGATAGAGAACAAAAGAATCTCAATGACAAAACCTATTCTAGAAGAGAGATCATCTCTTATATTATCTGTAAATCGGTCATATGACAATGCTATTAATGGAAATGCAGCACTAACAGCACATTTGAAATCCATTCGAAAAATAAAAAATGCACAATCAGAGGCTTTGGAAATGTTTCACTTAAATAACATAGACAGTTTAATTAGTACAACCTTAGTGAAAACCTCAGAAGGCATTCGTAAAGTATTGCAAAAGGCAAAAGAAATTGATGTAAAAAGTGATGATGCCTTAAAAAAAATCAATACAATAAGTGACGAGTATAATAAAATATTTAAAAAATAAAACAAATGAGTAGAGAAGAAAGACAAGCACGTTTACAAAGAAGATTTGAACAAGCGGATGCAGCATTTAACGGGCAATATAAAGAAGAGTTGGAGGTACTACATGGGCTCTCCAAAGCAGAAATAGATGCCTTGACTCCAGATACTACAGACTTATTAGTATACAATAAATTGATTTGCATTGTGAAAGAAGCTTCTTCACAAAACATCACTCAAGCAGAATTAATTGATAATATAAAGGAGTTGGGTCAACTTGGAATTAAGATTGCTAAAAAAGTACCAAAATTGGCTTCTCTTTTTTAAGAATTTATCGTTTTTTTAATGTCATTAATTCTATGAAAATGAATAAAAAAGTCAGAGTTTTATCGTTGGACGGTGGAGGTATCAGGGGGATTATACCTGCAACAATTTTAGAATATGTTGAAAAAAATTGATTGAAAAAACCAACAATCCGAACTTAAGGATTGTCGATTATTTTGATATCATTGTTGGAACGAGTGCAGGTGGAATATTAGGATGTTTTTATTTAACACCAAACCCGAAAAATGGAGTTGAGATACCTTCTTCAAAATATATTGCTTCACAAGCATTGGAACTATATTCAAAAAAAGATTAAATAATTTACTTCTTTTTCCTTTTTGAAAGATAAGGTTGTTATAATAATTAGTGCAAATATTAAATTTAGTTATGTTTTTTTATTGGTTTCCAATTATTGCCAACTTATATCTCCTCCCAACATATTCCGTTAATTAAATTTATCCTCCTAATAAACCTAACTTCTCATAACATTCGCCGATTTCTAATTAATGGTTGTCTCTATACTAAAACCTAATTTTGAATATCTCAATTTATAAAAATTATTTTTTATGACATACGGCTTTCCCGTAACAATTTGAAATTTAACTTTCCTAATTTGCAACAAATTGAATTTTTAAAAAAATGGATGGGAAAAGCTTTCAAAAAAAGAATCAATAATTTTTAAAATTATATTATTTATATTTAATAAAAAACAAATGAAAAAACTATTTAAATTTATTTTTATAATTGCTATAATCGGAGCTGGAATTTATATTTATATGACTCAAAACGGTCATAGTCTTGAATCCATCCTAAATACACCGAAAAAAATTGAATTAAGAGCGGACTGCTCAGAGATTGAAAACATGTTAGTCACATCAACAACTAATTTGATAGTCACTAATTTATTTGAAAGAACTCATAATAATGTTATAGTTAGTGTTACGGCTTATAACAAAAATAGTGATATAATAAAACAGAAAAATATTACTTTTGAAAGAACACTTGAACCGAATGGGAGTTTGACAAAACAAGTTCTTTTACCAGCTAAAACGAAAAGTTGTGATTGTATTATTTTAGATTCTAATCCCAATTAATAAAACACCTACAATAAAACCTGAAATAATTACTCAATTACACCAACTAGAATGACAAAAATATCACATTAATTTACGGAAAATCTCAATTATCTATATTCCGATAATTGTATTTTTATTAAAATTTAAAAAATAATTTATGGGAACAACAATAGGAAACATCTTAATATCTTATGATATTGATAAATCGCATACGCAAGTAAAAACTGCTTTAGAGTCTTTAGGTTATTTGGAAACATTTAAACACACTAATGATCCAGAAATTTATAATTTACCTAACACTACATTATGGCATCAACAGAAGTCATCAAATCAAGCAATGACTGACTTGAAGACGGTTTGTGCTAACTTAAGAGTAACGCTTGAAAAAGCCATTACTGTCAAAGGTGCTGAATTTGTTGGATATTGATTTGGTCCACTCTTCAGAATAGTTTCTATTTTATCTGTTCTTGATAAAAATTCAATTGAAAAGTTATTACAGATGAAATTAGTGATATGAAGCATACGGCAGTAGCGACTATTGGAATTCTTGCATTAGAGACGGTTTTTGTGCAGCTGAATGAGATAATGAATTAAATAAATGTTAAATGGACTGTACAGGTCTTAAATTTACAACGTGTCCTTATTCAATTTCAGAAAATTTCTAATTTTATCATAATCAAGATGTGTAGATTTACTTGCAACCATTTTTCGCACAAGTAATTCTTTCAGTAGAATTTGCCTGGTGCGTTGACTGTTCTTTTGTGTCAAATCCGACTCTTTTACTAAAACCATTGATAATCGTTTGATTATAAATGGTTTTTAATTTTATACTGACAGATTTACTGACGGTATTTGTTGAGAACTGAAAGGGGTAAACTCATTCATATATTACCTTAACTAAGGTATTATAAGTTAATTTTAAAAATTCTTCAATTTAATTTGTGGAGAAATCAAAAAACTTATCTATTCACTCCATTCAATATATCCTTTGTTTACAATAAAATGACTTTTACATCCATTTACTCTTTCAACAGAAGGAAATATACTAATGTTTTTATCTTTTATAAAATATGTCCATTTAGGTTTTGAAGATTCTAATAAATTTAGTTTAATTTTTTCATTGCATCCGCAAGGGCATTTAAACATTATTACCCATTCAAATTCTTCTTCACTTATAATGTATATAGTTTTGTTTTTATAAAATTCAGGTTCATTTTCAAGACGCTTATAACAGTAATCATTCTTATTAAGAAAACAATCAGTAAATAACTCTTTTAAAAAAGATAATATTTTTTTCATAACCCTTCTAATTCCATCATTCTCAAAAAAGGCACACAATCTCCTCTACCTGCCCATTTTATATTAATTAAGTCTTTCGGAAATGAACTTTCGCTTTCACAACAAATAGAGCAATCAGAAAAATCCATAGCAATTTTAGCATAATTGTCTAAATCATCCTCTTTATACGGATGGATTCTATTTAAAAATTCATTTATAGCCATACTGCTTATTTGCATATTCATACTAATAACGGCAGGATTATCCACATTTACATTTCGAATGTATCCTCGTTCTAATTGATCTTTAAATTCTTCAGGATCAGTTCTAAAAAGACTATGACTGGATAATTCTATCGGAGTAAACACTCCTCGACTCATTAAAGAAGAACAAGCAGGTTGGATATAATGAACAGCGCCTGATATTTTAGTAATACCTCCATTACCATCTGCATCGAGTTTTACTCCCATATCAATATATGGAATAAGGTAAAAATTTGATAATTGACTTATTAGGTTTCGTCCATCAATAGAATCAACACAACCAAATAATACATCACATTTTATTAATTCATCCAAAGCCACTCTTGAATCAAATAAATTTATTGGAAATACTTTTAATTTTGTATCTAAACCAGTTTCCTTAATGACTTCTGAAAATAAAGTTGTTTTTAATTTACCTTTTTCAGCATCTGACATTTTTGAATACAATATTCTGTTTAGGTTTTTTATTTTTATTTCCTTAGGATCTATTAAAACCAATTCTCCAACTCCTAATCTATGAAGTTGCTCAAAAGTTGGACTTCCTGTCCCTGAACAGCCTATGATTCCAATTTTTAATTGCTTCATTATGTTATAGGTCCCTTGACCAAAAGCTTGAATTGTCCTCAAAGAATAATTATTTTCTTTATTATCATTTTTTTTATACCACTTCAAAATTTGATCACCTGAAATCGAAACCTTATGAAAGTCTATTGGAATCAGATCTGGATAAAATACCCTACCAAATACTTCTCCATCAGGTAACATTATTGAAGAAGCATGAGGTAAATTTGAATCTGCCCAGCCAAATAATGAGTTAAAAAGTATATTATCGGAAATATTATCCGTTTCTGAAAATTTGGAATACCCCGTCGGGTGACTATGTATCTTTAAAATAGCCATATCTTTTAATGAAGCCTCTTCTATAACGTGTCTAATTTCTTCTGTTTTCCACCTTACATAATTAGTATTTCTTTCACATTTATTATAAGGAATTAAATGTAATTTATGACTTAATAGAATTGATAAATTATCATTTTCATGCCTGCCACAAATTAAAACAGCTACAGCTTCTTTTCCATCACCAGGGAATAAGTGTTCTTTTAAAGCTTTATGTATTTCACCTGATATTCTTAACTCATGCAACTTCATGTAATGGTCTTATTTTAAATTCACGTTCTAACCAATATGGCACTAAACTCACGTGTGTACTCAAATTATCTAGCCCTGGTCTCCATCCATTTTGCCCAGTTCTATGTCTTGACCATTGTTGAAATTGTAACTCTTTTAAGGTCATTAAACTTAAGGCACTAACTGGTTGAGCATCAATTCTTGCTAGTGGAGGATTAATGTAAACCATATCTAATTGGGATTGAGGATAACCAGCTAACATTCGAATTGCTATTGTAACTTTTAAGTGATTGTATCCTTTTGGAACTGGATACTCATGAATAAAAACCCATTTAATATTATTTTCAATGATAGCTTCCCAATTTAGACATAAGCCATTTAAAAATTCTTCATCCTCTTCAAGTAAAGTGAAGTCCCTTTGTTGGGACTCACCTTCTGTTTGATCTAATGGAAGTGTCATAAACTTTTCAATTCCTGGAGTTGAAAAGCAAACGGTTTCATCATAATTAATTTTAATAATATTAACTTTATCTTTGACTTTTAACTTTTGATTTAACTGAAATCTTGTGTAGGGATTTTTACCAGCCAACTCTAAAAGTTCTCTTCCTGTTAAACATTCTTTTTCTACCACATAACTTTCTCTATCAATTTTTATACGATATTTTCTTCCTTTAGGCGGTTGGTGTCCATTTTTCGAACACCATTCCAAATCAATTATTTGGTCTTCTAGTGAAAACTCTGTATTCATAATTTTATATATTAAATTAACCTTCATTTGTTTTTCGAGCTTTAAGAAGGAATATCCAGACTCAGGCTATAATTTGTTTTACATATATAAATTAAGTATATTTGCAAAACATAAAATGGATAATAACAAAGGTGATAAGCCTCTGAAATGATTAAGTGTCGAACTTATTTTTATTATTTTATCCGCATAAACCCATTTAGTAACGCCAATTACTACTTGGGTTATTTTTTTATCAGCTTAAATATTTAAGGTTAAACGCATATTTATAATCTATTAAACTCTTTCCATTGTTAAAATTTTCAATCCAAGCATCTTCTTCATGACTAATATCAACTATTTCTTTTGTGCTTTTACCACTAAAAACAGTATTAACTTTTTCTAAAACCATTAACTCAGCCTCATTAAATAATTCTGAATTGAATTTTCTATCAGGAGATGACACAAACTCTTCACTAAATCCATTTGACCAAACTGATTCTTTAATATTGACATGATGATTCCGCACAACATAGTCAAAAATACTGTCATAATTATCAGGGACAGGTCCTCTCTCAATGGCTCTATACCTAGTACCACTTATAGAAGCAGCATTTAAACGATAATAATAGAAATCACTATAAAATAATAATTTGTTTAACTGGGTTTTGTAAGGCTTAAACCTCTCAGCAAAAAAAACAATCATTTCTGTTAATTTTTTCAGATTTGGACCGATATAACCTGTATTCATGTCGGGCAAACTTTTACCCAATAAATAATCCTCAAATCTGACAAAAAACATATTATCTTCTTTTTCTTTATCTAATATAAGTTTATCAACAATTTTTAAAAGAGACTCCTTCTCAAATGAATCTTCTTCTAAAAAGCTACTAAGTTCAACTAAAGTTTTGAATTTTCTTGGATCACTTGCTAACTGAATTAAATTCGCATTTGCTTGACTTGGCACTTCTCCACTCTCATAATTTCTATAACTATTAATACCAAAGCCTAATAATTCAGACATTTTAGTTGCTGATAAACCATACTTACCTCTAATTTCTTTGATTTCTTCTGGAAAAGGTAAGTTGTGCTTGTCGCGATACTGATTATAAACTTGTTTCATTTTAATAGTATCAAACACTGTATCTGTAAAATACTCATTACTGTCTTTACAATAAAAACTTGGATAATTAACAAAGAAAACTTCCTTTCTAAATATTATTTCCATATTTCTAACTTGAATAGACATTTCTTTACCTGTTACTGGACTTTTCATAAAAAAACTACTTAAACTGGTGATATTTCATTGGGAATTCTGCTATATGAAAAGAAATACAAATAGCACTTTTGTTTTCCCTCCCAAGTGTTATTTTTATATATATCTCTTTTCCTTTTAGTCTCTTGCCAAAAACCCACATTTCAGAACCTCCAAATTGATTTTCTTCTAAAGGCCCTTGGCAATAATTTTCAAGTTCTAACTTTTCAAGAACTTTCTTCCTTTCGACTGGCATCAACTCCAAATCAGCAAGTGTTTGGGAATTCTCTTTCCTGCCATCTAAAAAAAGAATATCCCAAATTTTTATTTTCTCTTTAAATTCTCGAAGAAAAATTTTTACTTGTTGTTTTGTTATCATGATATGTTTTCATTTTACAAATATATGAAAAAAATTCATATCCAACTTTAAAGTTGTATATTTAATTATTAACAAGATTTTAACAACTATAAAGTGTTATGTGTTTCGCTTACTAAACTGAAGAATTATTTAATACACATTACACTTTCTTCCTTTTATCAGTAAATATTAAAATATTTCTATTTCATTTTGATTATTCATCTTTATCATAATTTTTTATAATTCAACTATTGTTATTTATTTTAAGATCCTGTATTTCCTTTTCATTAACCTTTGAACCAACTTGAATTACCAGATTTGTTTGCCACCAAGTCCAGTTAGGTAATGGTATTTTTATGTGATTTTTTACTCATATTCTGTAGATATTATTCTCGTGTTTAATTATTCGTTCAAAATTCTACTATAAGTTTTTAAAGTTTTAAGACATGAACATTTTCTCGTCGTTTACAAGGTAATTATAGATGCTGAATAGCTTGTTCAACAGGCCACTGTATATAATTTATGCTTAAAATTAAACTAGCAAACTGATAAACATTCAATAATAATATTGCTATGGCGAAAAATCTCCAACTTTTACGTCGCACAAATCATAATACAAAACCGATAAAAGAAGGATATTTGAAAAAGAAACTAAAAGATAATTTGAAACAAATATCAAAAATATGTGTACTTAAAAACATTTCTATACACTGAGAGAGGTACTAAATTTATTAATGTTTACAATCAATAAAAAAAAGCGTTGGGGTAGGTGTTGTGCAATCAGTTTTTCAAGAATGTTTTTAAACAATTATAAAGCTCACTTGGCTCTGAAATAGGGCTCAAATTCCTGATAGAAATGAGCTTTATTATGGAGTTCTATGAGCTATAAAAAATAAGTTAAATTTATTTCTAATAATTTAAGGCTCATATAAATTAATTTTAAAGCTCAATTATTGTATTTTTTTGAGCTATTTTTACTACTAAAATGAGCTACAAAAATAAATTTACAAAATATGCAAGATTCTAAGATCGCACCATATCAATTACCCATAAAATTTATAGAGAAAGTAAAAATACCTATATTTACTTTTAATGAAATTAAAAGAAGGGAAGTTTACCAATAAAATATTTAAAATAGTGTCTTTAAAATAAATAATATAGATAGGTCTTTTATTACTTAATCCTATTTAAATTTTCATCAATATCTTTATTTTTATAAGCAATGTTTTTAATTTCTCCGAAGGAGTATTTTAAGGATATTGATATTTTATTTCTGTCTGAGTAAAAAATATTTTTCGCTTTTATATTTTGTAATAAATAACTTTCCTTATACTGTAAATTATCAAAAATATCATTGAAGCTAAGTGTAGTTTCTAACTTATCAAAGAACTTTTTGGTAATAGATGCATTGAGTACAAAAAGTGCATTTCTTTCAAAAATTCCTTCATTACGTTTTGTCAATCCCCATCCATTAATACCTATGGAACTTGAATTGTCAATTTTAAACTCATGATTGCTGTAGAAATATAAATAAGGTCTTGTTTTTGAATTTGTTGCTTTAGGATCATCTATAGTATTTACTACAAAACTTAATAGATTTGTTGAATTCCAGAATTTATGTTTTAAAGGAATCGTCAAATCAATATTTATACCATATTCTTTTTTGAAATTGGAAGGAAACATTATTGTTTTGTCATTATTCACATCATAAATCAAACTATAATGTACAGGGTTTTCGGAATTGTAATAAAGAGCTGTAATTGATTTATCTTTTAGCTGGAAATTTATTGAAACTTCATCTGTTAAAGTAGATTTTAAATTGATATTATTACTAAATTCTAAAAACGGATTTATAAAGGTCGTGATAGAACTTGCTTTAGAATAATTAGGTCTTTGAATGCTTTTGCCATAATTAAAAGAGAAAGTGGCTGTACTATCAATTGGAAAATTAATACTTACTTTCGGGAAGATATCAGTGTTTTTTCTATTTACTAAAAATTCGCTACTATCTGTAAACTTTCCTTTTATGTGTGTTTTTTCTACTCGTAACCCAATAGCATAACTTACTTTTTTTAATTCCCATGACAATTGTGTATAAAAAGATTTACCTTTTTCTGAGTAATCATAATATGAATTATTAAAATTTTGAGGATTCAAATTTTCGATTTCGGCTATAGAGTATGAATTTGTATTTAATAAGTTAGCACCAATTTCTAGTTCAACGTTTTCATTAAATTTCTTTTCATAATCTCCTTTTAATGTTGTTGATTTTATCGTAAAATCTTGAAATCTATTTTGAGAATCTTCAAAAGAAGTATTGTTAAAATTATTTGAAATATGGCTTTTTAAATTTTGATTATAGTTTGTGTATTGTCCCCCTAAAAATAAGTTTCCTAATTTTTTAAATGATTTTGAATAATTAATATTTGTACTGGAAAATAATCTTTTAGAATCATTTTCGCTAAATGATTTAACAGTATTTTCATTTAAATTTTCCTTATAATAGGAACTTGTTATTATAGGGAATATTTCATTTTGGGTTCTCAAATTTGAGCTTATTGAAAAATAATCGACATCATTAATTTGATAATAAACTCCACCTCCAATAATATATTCCTTTCGGGGACTTATTGCTTCAACTAAATAATTAGAAGTAACATTTCTATCTGTTATTTGATAATTGGCACCATTGCTTTCCCAAAACTTTAATTTATTATAAGACGCATTAAATTTAACTTCAAGTCTATTTTTTTTAAAACTCAAATTACTACTAAAAAAATTACTGAAATATCTCCTGAAAGAAGCAGTTTCTGATAAAGAAATTTTTGAACCTTCTTGATTACTCGTTTTACGAGTAATCAGTATAACAGCTCTTCCATCGGCTTCATATTTAGAAGATGGATTATTTATAATTTCAATATTTTTGATATTATCTATTGAAATACTATTGAGTTCATCTATAGAAATTTGTTGTTTACCTAAATAAATTAATGGATTACCCTTTCCTATGATGTTAATAGACTCTCTGTTAGTGCCTATTTGAATATTTGGAAGTTTGGAAAGTAAATCAATTGGATTAGCTTCTTTAGAAAAAATGGTATTTTCAATATTAACAATAATATTTCCATTTCTATTTTCAAAGGGTTTTTTACTCGCCGTTATTTGCACTTCGCTAAGTTGGATTGAAATTGCTTTTAGAGTTATTTTAATTTCAATGTTTTTATCAAGAATGATTACTTGTTTATAATCTTCAAATCCAAAGTAAGAAATTTTTAATAGATAAGTTCCTTTGGGTATTGATTTAATTGAAAACTTGCCTTCGTTAATTGAAGTATATTTAATTAATTCTCCTTCTGTTTCAGTCAATAATAAAGCATCTCCAGAAGTTGTTAGAGATTCTTTTTGATTAGTTATTGTTCCTGAAATATTAAATTTATTTTGGGCAAATACTGTATTGTGAATAATTAAAAAGAATATAATTTTAATTCTAAGGCTCATACTAACTTATTTTAATTGTTGTATAAGTGCAAAGAACTACAACAATGTTAAAAAATAAGTAAAATACAGGGTTGAATTAAGTACTAGTACCCGTACTATTTTTTGATTTTAGAAGTAATTCTCCTCTGTTTGAAACATTTAGTTTGTTATAGATACTTGATATATGAGTTTTAACCGTACTTAGGCTAATGAATAATTCATCAGCAATTTCTTTATTGCTTTTACCTTGTAAAATATAGTTTTTAATGTTAATCTCTTGCTTGCTTAAATTATCAACTATAGCCATTTTTTTTATTCTTTTTGAAGAGTATATATAAAAAAGTAAACTTAAAACTAAACATCCTAAAACAATGTTTGCCCATTTACTGATAACATATTTTTTTGTAGTTTTGTTCAAGGTTTGTATCGCTAATTTATTTTCCAAAAAGATATACTCATCAGGATTAATATCGCTTGACTTTAATTCTTCTAAGAGTTTGATATAGTAAATTGTGTTAAGTAAAATATCTTTTTCGAGTAATTTTTTATTGTCAAGTTCTTTAATACTTAGTAATTTCACCGCTAAAATTTGAAGTGAATCTTTAGAATAAATACGTATTTCATTTAAATATTTCTTTTGGTTAAATTTACTGGTGTCTAACCTATTTTTAAAAACTTTTAATTTTTGCCATTCCTTATCTGTCTGGTTTGTGTTTTTGAAAATGGCAAACGGGATATTGCTTTTCTGAAAAAATATGGAGTCATTATTTGATAAAATAAATTCTTGCGATGTAATTGGGTTATTATTTAAGTATATAAAATATAATTCTTGCTTTTCAGAAAGTGCTTTATTTAAATTGAAAAAGCCATTTTCGTCAATTGGGATAGTTGCAATAATTTTTGAATCTTTTTTAGAATAAGGAGTCTCTTTATTATATTTAGCTAAAAATACTAATTGTTCGTTTTGTAAACTATCATTAATTGGTATATAACCTGATATATTGCTTTGTGCATAAAATTGAGTACTAAAAAAAATAAAAAAAATAACATATTTAAACATTTCAAAAAAGTTTAATTTAATACTTGTTTTTTTCTCCATTGTTAATTTTTCTGTCAAAAGAAATCGTTTGTTAATCTATTATTTTTAGTTTAAAAGTAAGCATAAATTTTATTAAGGTTTAAAAATCGTTTCATTCTGTTTAATTAAATCAATAATTTATATTTTCCACTGTCTAGCTTTTAATCAAATATAAATCACTCCTAAAAGAAAAATTATAATAGTTAACCATATTTTTATGCTCTTCACTTAAACTGTAATAAGTATTTTCAAAATCATTGTTTGAAAGAATTATGTCTGCTATTAAAAAAGCAATAAACATATTAACTTTTTTAATAGATTGAATTATGGCTTCCTGCTCTGAATTAGTGTCCCACATTTCTTTAAATTGCAAAATAGAAATGCTTTGTGAATGTGCATGCCAGGAAAGAAAATTATAAATTTTATCATTAATACCGTCCTTAATTCCTGCTTCATTAATTAGTTCACTCCAACTTATGGGTTTAAATTTATCTTCAAAAAACAAAATTTTCCATTCTTTGTTAATTGTTTTAAAAAAACTTTCTTTTTTCTTTTGAGATAGATTTTTATAACATTCTTTAGATTTTATTTGATTTTCAAAATTCTCAATAGCTTTATTATCCAGTTCAACAACTCTTTTTTCCTCATCACTTTCAGGTAAAATATTTCTTTTATTAATACCATATCTCATCCATATTGCAAATCTACAATCTAAAGTGTCCTCATTTTCTGAAGAGTTAGATAAATAGTTTTGAACTAGATAGTTTTCAATTAATGTTCTTTCAATACTGTAAATTGAAAAAGGCTCGAACATATTAGTGCTGAAGTTATTAATAGAAGATTCTAAAGTTATTCCATTAGTTAAACTTTTTATTGAAAAACCGTGTACAAGAATTTTTTGTGATAATAAATTCAAATAATATAACCTTTCATTTTCAAACTTTACATTATTATCTTTAATTCTGTCTGAAAACATTGATAGTAAAATATTTAATAAATCTTCAAAATTGGACAAATGATTTTCAGGAATATCTGCCATCATTTCAATAAAAAAATTAAAAAAATGATTAGAGTTTTTCATAAGTTTATAATAAGATGATGTAAAATTAGACACTACTCCAATAAGTTTTGTTGGTCTTCATTTTCTCCCGGTAATTCCAACGCTTTTACTGATAGAATGGCATTTCCGGCAATTCCTCTTATAGAACCATACATATCAATTGTATTGGTAACAACCTTCTCAATTTGTTTTTCACGTTCTTTCCAAATACGTTGCATGGCTCTTTTTTCACCATCTAAAGCAATTTTCATTGAAGTAAAAACTTCAACAATAGATTCTATCTGCATTCTAAAAGTAATGCTGGTCAGAAAATCATACAAAATATCCATTTTGTCTCCTTTGTTTTCCTGTGTGCTAATTG
>JAURWF010000048.1 GCA_030655095.1 bacterium | reverse complement strand
TCTTGCTGGAAATAAAATTACTAATTTACGACAAATAATGAAAGATCGAGGCGTAAAATGTAAATGCATTAGATGTAGAGAAGCGGGGAGTAGACAATTAACAATTGACAATTATGAATTACGAATTTTAAAATATAAAGCTTCAAGTGGGGAGGAATATTTTATTCAGATAGTTGATAAAAAAGATAATATGCTTTATGGATTTTGTAGACTAAGGTTGCCAGATATTAATAACGAAAAAAATCCAACTGGTTTGTTTTTATCAGATAAAGTAAAGTTTTTACTAAATAATTCTGCATTAATTCGTGAATTGCATGTTTATGGGGAATTAGTGTCTGTTGGGCAAGAGAAAAAAATTCAACATAGCGGTTTGGGTAAAATGTTGATGGCTGAGGCTGAAAAAATTGCTAAAGAAAATAATTTTAAAAAAATAGCAGTTATTTCTGGAGTCGGAGTACGAGGTTATTATCGTAAATTAGGATATAGACTAAAAGATAGTTATATGATAAAAAGCTTGATATAATATAGTGAGTCAAAAGTCCATAAAGTTTATAAAGTCAAAAGTTTATAAAGTCAAAAAACATTGTCATTGCGAGGAGCCATGTAATCATGGCGACGAAGCAATCTCATTCAGCAGTAGAAATAAATAATTATAAAATAACGATTTTAGAGCTAATATTCTTTGGTATTTAAGTTTTTGTTTTTATTACTAATAGAGATTGTCGCGTCGCTCCGATTACGGAGCTCCTCGCAATGACATTGTTTCTATGAGTTTTATAGTTTAAAAAAATATAAATCAAAAATATAAATCAAAATTATAAATTTAATGTGAATATAACTTATTGTAATTAAAATCTATGCAAAAAATTATTGTTGTTTCTGGGCCTGTTATTATTGAGAATAATAAAGTATTGTTAAATAAGCATGGCGATACTGCTTTTTGGAAATTTTGTGGAGGAATGGTTGAAAATTATGAAATTAATTTAATGGAAAATGTGAGTAAAGAAGCATATGAAGAAATGGGTATTAAAATTAAGATTTTAGATGAAAAACCATTTATTATTTTTACCAGAAAAGATGTTCAAGGAGAAAAAATTGATATTATTTTAGTTCACTTTTTAGCTCAGAAAATTGGCGAAATAAAGCCGAGAGAAGACATAAGAGAATGGAAATGGATTGATATAAATAATCTACCAGATGATTTAGCTCCAAATATAATCCCTTCTTTAAAACATTTTGGTTTTATAAAATAAATGTAACTACTTACAATCCCTCTATCTTTGTCATTCTGAATTCCGCCCAAGCGGGATGAAGAATCTATAATAGATGGTTAGTAAAATAAAATATCTTAATTTATAAGTCATGTATTATAGATCCTTCGTCCTGATTACAGGACTCAGGATGACAAAAAAATAGAGATGTATTATTTTCATACAAACATTAATTCTTAAATTTTAAAATTATTTTATATGTTGAATTATAAAAATTTAGAAAAACAAGATGAGGAAGTTATGGCTATGGTTAGGCGTGAGATGGCTAGGCAGGCTGAAGAAATGGAATTGATTGCTTCGGAAAATTATGTTTCTAAAGCAGTATTGGAAGCTATGGCAACTGTTTTTACAAATAAATATAGCGAAGGTTATCCTAAACATCGTTATTATGGTGGTAATCAAGTGATTGATGAAGTTGAAACAATCGCTATTGAACGGGCTAAAAAATTATTTCAAGCTGAGCACGCTAATGTTCAGCCTCTTTCTGGTTCTCCTGCCAACGCAGCTGTTTATATGGCATTTTTAAAACCTGGTGATAAAGTTTTAGGATTAAAATTAGATCATGGCGGGCATTTATCGCATGGACATCCTGTTAATTTTTCAGGAATGCTATATAATTTTTCTCAATATGAAGTTGATTCAGAGACTGGTAAAATAGATATGGAAAAAGTTAGAGAAATTGCTTTGCGAGAAAAACCAAAAATGATAGTCGCGGGATATAGCGCTTATTCGCGTGAAATAGAATGGCAAAAATTTAAAGAAATTGCTGATGAAGTCGGAGCTTTTACTTTTGCTGATATTGCTCACACAGCAGGCTTAATCGTTGCAGGTGAAATGAAAAATCCCGTGCCAATTTTTGATGTTATTTCTACAACAACTCACAAAACTTTACGAGGTCCACGAGGAGCAATCATTATGTGCAAAGAAAAATTTGCCAAACAAGTTGATCGCGCTGTTTTTCCTGGAATGCAAGGTGGTCCGCATGAACATATTATTGCCGCAAAAGCAGTCGCTTTTGGTGAGGCATTAAAACCAGAGTTTAAACAATATGCCAAGCAAGTTATTTCTAATGCTAAAACTATGGCAGAAGAATTTATTAAGTTTGGCTATCGAGTGATTTCTGGTGGAACTGATAATCATTTAATGGTAGTTGATATGACTAGCAAAAATTTAGGCGGTCGTGATTGCGAGCAAATTTTAGAAAAAATTGGAATTTCAGTTTCTCGTTCAACTATTCCTAATGATTTAAACCCGCCAATGAATCCATCGGGCGTTCGTTTTGGCACCCCAGCCATTACAACAAGAGGCATGAAACAAGAAGAAATTAAAAAAATTGTTATTTGGATAAATAAAGCAATTGAAAATAAATCTGATGAGAAAGTTTTAGAAAAAATTAAGAAAGAAGTAAAAGAAATATGTTTAAATTTTCCAATTCCAAGCATATAAATCCTTCTAATAAATTACCCGAAGCAATAAGAGAATTTAAAGAAGGGTATAAAAAAGAGAAAATAAAAAAATTTAAAAACATTGATAATTTAATAGTATATTTGAAAAAAATCTAAAAATAAATATGTTTAAAATTATTGATGGACAAGTTTTAGCTGAAAAAATTAAAAATATAATTGTTCAAGAGATAGCTAAATTAGGCGATGCGCGACCTAATTTAGCTATTATTTTAGTTGGCGAACGAGCAGATTCTGAGCTTTATGTAAAATTAAAAGAGAAAGAAGCTAAAAAAGTTGGTATTGATACGCATTTATACAAATGTCCAGAGAATATTAGTGAGCAAGAACTTTTGGAAATAATAAAGTATTTAAATGAAGATAAATTGATTGATGCTGTTTTAGTTCAGTTGCCTTTGCCTAATAATATTAATACTGATGTTGTAATGATGTCGCTTGACCAAAATAAAGATGTTGATGGTTTTCATCCAAAAAATTTAGAGAAGATTTTAAATAATTGCGATTTTGATTATTTAATGCCTCCTGTATATGCTGTTGTTTTGGAAATGTTAAATAGTATAGATTATAAAATTAAAAATAAAAAAGTTTGTATTATTTCTAATGCTGATATTTTTAGCCATTATTTATCTCATATTTTAAAATGCCAAGGTGCTGAGGTAATGGCGATTAAAGCAGATGAAAAAGATTTAGTAAAAAAAACCAAGCAAGCTGATGTTTTGATTACAGCTATTGGCAATCCTAAATTTATTAAAAAAGAAATGGTAAAAAAACATGCGATAATTATAGACATTGGAATTACTAAACAAGACAATAAAATTATAGGAGATGTTGATTTTGAAGATGTTAAAGATGTTGTTGATTATATAACTCCAGTTCCCGGCGGAGTTGGGCCAATGACGATTGCAATGGCATTAAAAAATACTTTAGAATTATATAAACAAAACAGGAATTAGCGTTAAGATTTATATAAAACAAACTTGTTGTTTGATAATCTTTGTAATGAAATTTTATGCTTAAAAGAGTATTCGGAGACAGACCCGTTAAAAATTTCCCCCAATAAATTATCAAATAATAGTTCGGTATTTCTAGGGTTTGACAACTGTTAACAACTTAGTAAACTTTTACAGCAATGACAAAAAGCTATGAAAAATATAATAAAAAAAATTAATGAAATTGCTGGGGAAATAGAGAGAGATATTAATCTTATGGAGGTTTGTGGAACACATACACAGGCAGTGGCGCGATATGGTTTAAAAGAATTAATGCCAAAAAATATAAAATTAACAACAGGACCGGGATGCCCTGTTTGTGTAACTAACCAAGAAGATATTGACGCAATTGTAAATTTAGCTCTTGCTAATATTCCAATCGCTACTTATGGCGATATGATGCGCGTGCCTGGACATTACGGCAGTTTAGATCAAGCACGAGAAAAAGGCGCAAAAGTATTTGCAGTTTATTCTATTGAAGAAGCTTTAAAACTTCAAAAAAATTATCCTGATTTAGTTTTTTTTGGTTTAGGATTTGAAACTACAACACCAATGACTGCTTATGCGATTAAAAAAGGACTAATAGTTTATTCCACTCATAAATCTTTTTTGCCAGCAATGGAAGCACTTCTTAAAATTGGAGAATTAAAAATTGACGGATATATTTGTCCTGGTCATGTTGCGACTATTATTGGATCAAAACCATTTGAATCAATGAAAGTTCCGCAAGTAATTACTGGTTTTGAAGCCGAAGATATTTTGTTAGCAATATATATGTTATTAAAACAAATTTTAAATAATAAAGCTATTGTTGAAAATGAATATTTTAGATCAGTAAAAGAGCAAGGAAATCCAAAAGCTATGCAAGAAATTTTTGATGTTTTTGACTTGGGAGATGGAAATTGGCGAGGATTTGGAATTATTTCTAAGTCTGGTTTTGAAATTAAAAAATTATATCAAAAATTTGACGCTAAAATAAAATATAAAAAAATTTTAGATAGAGTTGATTTTTCTTTTTCGCGAGAACCAAATAATTGCAAATGTCATGAAATAATTCGTGGACTTTCAACTCCAAACCAATGTCCTTTATTTAAAAAAGTCTGCACCCCAGAAAATCCAGTCGGTCCTTGTATGGTATCCATCGAAGGCGCCTGCAATGTTTTCGCAAGATATACACATACAAATAAAATACTACTTTAAAAAAATAAATAAATAAATAATTTTACTCCCATACTACAGTGTATGGGAGTAAAAAATAGTGTATGGGAGTAAAAAATAATTTTTTAATTTTAATTTAATATGCAAAAAAATAATTTAACAATAAAATTAGATCATGGGGCTGGTGGATTTGCTTCGTGGGAATTATTGAAAAAAATTCGTGGAATTTTGAAGTTTAAAGGTGATTGGACAAACTGTGAAGATGATGGAGCTGTTTTTGATTTAGGGAAAGAAAAATTAGTTTTTACTACTGATGCTTTTATTGTTGATCCAATTTTTTTTCCAGGTGGCGATATTGGAAAAATTGCTATGAGCGGAACCATCAACGATTTAGCAGTAATGGGAGCAAAGCCATTAGGAATTTCTTTGAGCATGGTAATAGAAGAAGGATTTCCTCAAAAAGATTTGATGAAAATTATTAAATCAATTGATCAAGTAAGTCGTGAATCTGGTGTGCCAGTCGTAACAGGAGACACCAAAGTTATGGAAAAAGGGAAACTAGATAAAATTGAAATTACTACTGCTGGCGTGGGAATTACAAAAAAAATAATTCGAAATAATGGCGCTCAAGTTGGTGATTTTATTATTGCTTCTGGCGATTTAGGCGAACATTCTATCGCACTTTTATCAAAAAGATTTAATTATCAAACAAAAATAAAAAGTGACGGCCAACCACTTAATAAAATTTTAGAAGAAGTTGGTCAATATTTGAATGTTTGCAAAGATCCAACTCGAGGAGGATTAGCAGCCAACATTGTGGAAATTGCAAATAAATCAAAAGTAAAAATAATTTTAGATGAAAAAAATTTGCCATACAAAAAAGAAACAATCGCAGTTTCCGAACTTTTGGGAATTGATATTTTTTCTTTAGCTTCGGAAGGAAGATTTATCGCCTCAGTTTCTGCTGTAAATATAAAAAAAGTTTTAGAAATTTTAAAACAATTTAATGACGAAGCTCTGAAGGATAGAAAACTACCTACAGGGCAAGCAAAAATTATTGGAGAAGTTAAAAAAGGCAAAGGAGTTTTTTTAAAAACAAAAACGGGTGGTGTTAGAAGTATTGATATGCCCACTGGCAAGCTAATCCCAAGAATTTGTTAAAAAATAAATAATCTGGCCAAAACTTAAACCAGCGTCTCCACGAGGTATTTTTTCGCTCACAATAACGCCTTTTGATTTTAAATAATTTGAAATTATTTTATTATTAGCAATACCCCCAGCAAAAAAAACAGCTTGTAGCTTTTTAGCTTGTAGCTTTTTAGTTATCTGATAAAGTCCTTGAGCAATATATAATTGCGCGGTGGCTGCTAAGCGTTTTTTGTCGCGATGAATATTATTTATTAAATATTCAAACAAATGCGTAGTTAATAATTCGTAATTCGTAATTCGTAATTCGTAATTTATTCCGATTTTTGGTTTGATGTCTGCATATGGTTTGCTTGAATTCTTTTCTAAAAGATCAATTGGTTCGTGTTTGTAATTTCTTTCATTTTTACAGAAGCCAAGTAAAATAGAAACAGCGTCCAAAATTCTTCCAGTACTTGAAGTTTCAATGCAATTAAAATTTTGTTGGAGTTGACAATAAAGCAATTCAAACTGATTCCGCGCATAAAATTTTTTTACATATTTATAGATAAAATCTTTTTGTGATTTGCCAGCCAAAGGCTGGTCACCCTCTGGGTGAAATTTTAAATTTGGGATTTTCGCTAGAATGGCGATTAACATTCTTGCTGGTTCTTTAATCGCTAAATCTCCACCAATCATTATCTGATTTTCTAAATGCCCAATTCGTTCAATTTTGAATTTTGAATTTGGAATTTTATTGAAAATTGGAAATTGAAAATTGGAAATTGAAAATATCTCTCCTCCCCAAATTTTTCTATCCAATCCATATCCTGTGCCATCGCAAGCAATACCAATTAGCTTGTAGCTTTTTAGCTTTTTAGCTTGTAGATTAAAATTAGAAATTGCATATTCTCCAATGCTGGAGAATATGTGTGCTATATGGTGCTGAATTTTAATGTGTTTTGCTTTGAATTTTTTAGCAAGTTTTTCTCCCCAAAGAGTGGTTTTATATAGAGGGTGTAAATCTGTTAAAATAATATCTGGTTTTATTCTATTTTTTTCTAAAAAATTTAAAACGGACTTTTGAAAATTTTTAAAGTTTTTTTCATCCAAAAGATCACCAAAATCTTCTGAGAAATAAATTTTTTCAGAAAAATAAACAGAAAAATTACCAGTTGATTCCGCCCCTAATGCAAGAATAATTTTTTTATTTTTTTGTTGATAATTAAATAATGGCATAATATAATACAGTATAGTATAATCAAATTATGAAATCAAAATTAAAATTAAAACTAAAACTAAAACCAAAAATTGCTATTGTAAGTTTAACTTCTTGTGAAGGTTGCCAGTTCACATTATTTGATTTGGGCGAAAAATTTTTGGATTTAATGAATAAAGTAAATATGGTTGATTTTCGGTTATTTGAAGACGAAAAAGATAAAGGAGGAAAACTAGATATTGGAATAGTAGAAGGGAGTCCATTAACTAAGGAGAATATAAAAACTTTGTTAAAATTGCGTAAACGTAGTAAACTTTTAGTTGTTTTGGGAAATTGCGCCGCAATGGGTGGCGTGCCTGAAATAAAAAATTATCAGCAAGGAAAAGCAACTATTAAACAAGTGTATAAACATATCCAAAAAATTTCTAATCCAGAAATAAGAGAAGTAAATAATTTTGTGAAAGTAGATTTTGTTTTTCCAGGTTGTCCAATCTCAGGAGAAGAATTTTTAAAATATTTTCCAGAACTTTTAGCAGGCAATATTCCGACTATTCCAGATCAGTCAGTGTGCATAGAATGTCGTAAAAAAGGAAATGCATGTTTGTTATTAGAGTGTAAACCATGTTTTGGGCCGATAATTTTAGGTGGTTGTGATGCAGTATGCCCAACTTCTCGTATGGGTTGTCAGGGGTGCAGAGGATTAAGACCAAGTGGAAATATAAATACTATTCATTGCGTACTTAAAAATATGATGACAAATCAAGAGTTTGAAGATGCGACAGAAATTTATGGATTGAGAGACGATTTATAATATTATCTTTATGAATATAAAAATTAATCATATTGCAAAAATAGAAGGACATGCTGGGTTTATGGCAAAGGTTATAAATGGCGATGTAAAGTCTGCTAAACTTGAAGTACAAGAAGGAATACGATTAATTGAAGGAATTCTTGTCGGGCGACATTTTAAAGATATGCCGATTATTGCTCAACGAATTTGTGGTATTTGTCCTGTTGTTCACAATCTTACTTCTATCCAGGCTATTGAAAAAGCTTTAAAAATTAAAGTAAGCGTTGAAACTATAAATTTAAGAAAACTTTTAGAATGGGGGCAAATTATTCATTCACATGGATTGCATCTTTTCTTTTTGTCTTTGGCGGATTTTTTAGATATTGAAAATGATCTTATTCTAACTAAAAAATATCCAACAGAAACTAAAAAAATAATTCAAATTCGTGAATTTGGTTTATTATTAATAAAAATTATTGGAGGACGCGCAATTCATCCTCTTACTAACGAACCCGGCGGTTTTAAAAAAGTTCCAACTATTTTTGAAATTCAGGAATTAATTAAAAAGGGAAAAGAGACTCTTTCGCTTGCTTTGGAACTCGGAGAATTTTTTAGTAGAATAAATGTTCCTACATTTTCAAAAATATCAGAGTATGTTTGTTTGGGGAAAGAAGGAGAATATGCTATTTATAATGGTGATATTATTTCTAATCAAGGATTACATATTCCTTTGGAGAAATTTGAAAATAATTTTCATGAGATTCAAAAGCCCAGAGAAATTATTAAAAGAGTTCAATCTGATATGGGCGGTAGTTATATGGTAGGAGCAATTGCGCGCATTAATAATCAACATGATAAATTACTGCCAAAAGCAAAAAAATATTTAAAAGAACTTGGCTATAAATTTCCAGATTACAACCCTTTTCATAATGTAGCATATCAGATGGTTGAGATAATCCATTTTGTTGAAGAGTCAATTAGACTTCTTAATACTTTAGTAAATTCTAATTTAGAAAATGCGCTTACTAAGGAATATAAAATACAAGAAGGATCAGGCGTGGGAGCGATAGAGGCGCCACGCGGAACATTGTATTATCGTGTTGATATTGGTTTAAAAGGATATGTAAAAAAAGTTAATATTATTACTCCAACAGCACAATTTTTGTCGCATTTAGAGGATAATGCAGTTATCTATCTTTCGCAATTGCCTAATTTAACTAACAAACAAAAAGAAAAAAAAATGCGCACATTAATTCGCGCCTACGACCCATGCGTAAGTTGCGCAGTACATTAATTAGCTTTTTAGGTTGTAGGTTGTAGCTTTTTAGGAGTTTTTCTAAAAACCTACAACCTACAAACTACAACCTATAACCTAAAAAAATATGCATGATTTTTTATTAGCTAAGGAAATAGTAGATGCTATTATTCAGATTGTTAATAAAAAAAGTCTGAAAAATATTAAATCAGTTTCTTTGGAAATTGGGAGTATTTCTTTAGCTCACGATGGATTTGAAGAACATATTGAAGATATAAGTTTGGAAAATTTAGAATTTGGAATTTTAAATATAGCGAAAAATACTATTTTAAAAAACGCAAAATTTAATATAAAAAAAGTATCAGGGGAAAATTGGCAGATTGTAAATATTGAAGCAGAAAAAAAATGAATGCGATTATAGTATTTTAAAAAATAAAAAATTTGACATAATAAGATTTTTTAGTTAATATCAAAATAAATAAACCGTCTATTGTGCTCAAATAGACTATTTAAATAAACTAATAATTAAAACTAGCCCTTATAAATAGCAAGTATTTTATAGGGTAAATTAATAATTTATGTTGATTATCAGACTTTTTAGAATTGGTAAAAAAAATAAGCCAATGTATCGTTTAATAATTTCAGAAAAAAGCAGAGATACTCGTGCTCCTGCATTAGAAACTCTTGGTTCATATAATCCGCATAGTAAAGAGTTGCAGGCGAAAGGCGAAAGAATTAAATATTGGATAAGTAAAGGCGCTCAAATGTCATCAACTGTTAATAATCTTTTGTTAGAAAAGGCTATTATTGAAGGTAAAAAAGTAGTTGCTTCAAAGCCAGGAACAAAAAAGAAAGTTAAGGCAGAAACAAAATAAAAATATTGAAATAAAAATATTGTAGGGGCACCCCTTGCGGGTGCCCGATTTTGTTAGATTTGTAGGGGCACTCCTTGCGGGTGCCCGATTTTGTTAGATAAATATCTTTATTGCGCCTATAGTTTAATGGATAGAACACTAGCCTTCTAAGCTGGATATGTAGGTCCGATTCCTACTGGGCGCACATTTAGGGTTTGTCGCCGAATTTTATACTCGAAAGAATATTCGGCGACAGACCCATAATTTTAAAATTTATGTATTCAATAATTTTATTGATTATTCTTGCAATTTTATTTTTTGTTGTTGTTTTTTTGGCCTTACAATTGTTTAATATAATTTTTCTTGGTTTTGCACCTTTTATTTCTGCTCAGCCACAAATTATAAACAAGATTTTAGCAGAGATAGATTTGCAACCAGGAGATAAAGTCTATGAATTAGGTTGTGGTTATGCTGGATTTTTGCGTGCTATTTGCGATAAATTTCCTAAAGTAGAAGCAATTGGAATTGAAAATGATTTTTGGCCATATTTTTTAGCTCGTATACAAATAGCAATATCTGGTAAAAATATTAAAATTATTAGAAAAAATTTATTTAAAGTCAATTTAAGTGATGCAGATTTAATTTATTGCTATCTTAATGTTGATATGATGGAAAAATTAAAAGAGAAATTTAATAAAGAATGTAAATCAGGAGCAGTTATTGTAAGCTATAGATTTCCTCTTCATGGTCTTAATACAACAAAAGTTATTCAATCAGAAAAGGGTAGTATTTATTTTTATAAAGTTGTTTAGAAGTTATTATAAAATTAGAATATTGTTTAAAAATTGAAAATTAAAAATTGAAAATTGAATTATGGTGGCTATAGTACAACGGTTAGTACATCGGGTTGTGGTCCCGATGAACTGGGTTCGATTCCCAGTAGCCACCCCATGGGTTTTAGGTTTAACAAAAAAATTAGATATCTAATTTTTAAAAATCTCGACATTTGTCGGGATTTTTTATGTTTTAGTAATAAATTTATTTAGTAATAATCCCTTATAGTGTGGATAACTTTGAATAATTTTTTATTTTTATTTGTATTTGTATTTAATTTATTTTTAAATAAATAAGATAATGAGCTGTTATTGCATATTTTATATAATGTTTTTATTTAATTAAAAAAAATAAAGTAAGTAGTACAAAAGAAAGTAAAATTGTGTTATAATTAAAATAATAAAAATTAATTTTTTATTTAATTTTTATTCTAATTTAAAAAATAGAAATTATTCTACCAAAAAGGTCGAGGAATAATAATAAAGTAAATAAAATAAAATAAAATAAAAAATATGAAACAAATAATTAGTATGTTCGCAATTGTTAGTTTATTAGCAATGGGAGGCTATATGTTTTTTGAGCCATCATTAGCAGGTGCAGCAGGTGGTCCTGGTGCAGGCCCTTATAGTGATTCAATCACTGCTACTCAAGATGTTACTTCAGAGCTTAGTATTACAGCTGCGCCTGATGTGATAATGTCCGGAGCTATTCTTGGTATAACTGGAAATGCAGGAAATCCTAGGACAGGGTCTACAACTTGGACAGTTATTACTAGTAATACAACTGGTTTTAATTTAACAATGGTTTCAAATGCAAGTACTTCCCCTGCAATGAGATTGGATAGCACTTGGAATTTTAGTGATTATTCTCCAGTTACTGCAGGCACTCCTGATTACGCTTGGTCTTCTCCTGCATCAAGTCAGGCAGAATTTGGTTATACTGTTGAACCAGCAACAGCTGCTGATACAATAGCAAAATTTAAAGACGATGGAACTATTTGTGGCACAGGAGTTGGTAATACTGCTAATAGTTGCTGGTATAATGTTAGCACTACCGCAGAGACAATTATCAATAGAACTTCCGATACTTCTGTAACAGGAGAAATTGAAAAAGTGAAGTTTAATACAGAATCAAATGCAAAGTACTTAAAGGAGGGTGCTTATGTCGCTGACATTACTGTCACGGCAACTCAGAACTAAATAATTTTTGGTTGCAAGGGTCTACTACTGATTAGTTTTGTTTATTATTAGACAAAACTAATCAGTAGTAGACCCACAAAAAGATGAAAAAAATAAATTTTTTAATTTTAGCGTTAGGAATAATTTTTTTTGGTTTTAATTTAAAACCAGTTTTGGCTACCCCAGTAATTGAAGATATTAAAGATGTGCCCGTGAAAAGTGATTTTGTTTTAGGTCCTGGAAAAGTTGAATTATGGTTAAGCCCCGGCGAGAAAGCTACTAAAGAATTGATGATTACTAATAGGATTGGAAAGACAATGGATTTTCAAATTAACATTGAAGACTTTAGTGGTTCGCGCGATCCAAAGCAGACAGTAGTATTTTATGGAGAGAAAGAAAGTCCTAAATCATTAAAAAATTATTTAAAACCGGAATTAACTAAATTTACTTTAATGCACGGGCAAAGGATGATTTTGCCGATTGAGATTTCTATTCCTGAAGATGCTGAGCCAGGTGGTCGTTATGGGTCAATTTTAGTCACTTCTAGTCCTTATGGAGAGGATGCAAAATTTGAAAAAGAAAAAGCAACTGGTCAGATTTCTTTAAACAGTCGTTTGGGGGCGCTTTTTTTTATAAGAGTGAAAGGAGATGTTATTGAGGATGGATTTTTCAAAGAAATAAAAACAACAAAAATGTTTTATGAAAAATCACCAGTCTCTTTTGAGTTATTATTTGAAAATAACGGAAACATTCATCTACTTCCTTATGGAGTAGTTGAGATAAAAAACTTTTTTAATAAAAAAATTGGTGAAATAAATTTAGACCCTTGGTATGTTTTACCAGATTCTTTAAGATTAAGAGAAGTAAAATGGAATTCAGAGTGGCTTTTTGGCAGATATACAGCTTCAGTTTCAATTAATCGTGGCTATCAAGATATTGTTGATCAAAAATCAATTGATTTTTGGGTTATTCCATGGAGAATTATTTTGGTTGGTTTAACTTCTTTGTTTTTAATTGTCTGGTTTTTTAAATGGGTTATTGGTCATTTTGAAATAAAGGTAAAAGATAAAAATGTAAAAGATAAAAATTAAGCTAAAATTAAAATGAATTTCAAAAATATTTTTTTTACCATTATTATTTGTTGTTTTTTTGTAGGAACTTATCCTGTTCTTGCTTATGTTGCGTCTAGCGGAAATTATAGGATTCAATCAGACTCAGTTGACTCTAGCGGAGGTTTAGAAAGTTCAGCTAATTATAAGGAAGATTCTTCTGTTGGCGAGATTGCCACGGGAGAGGGTGCTAGCGCTACCTATAAATTAAAAGCAGGTTATCAACAAATGCAAGAAACTTATATTTCAGTTTCTACACCAACTGACGTAACAATGTCTCCGGCAATCGGTGGAATAAGTGGCGGAACTGGCAATGGATCAACTGCTTGGACTATTCTTACTGATAATCCTGCTGGATATACTCTTTCAATTAAAGCTAGCTCTTCTCCAGCTCTTCAATCAGGTTCTAATAGTTTTTTAGATTATACTTTAATTGCTAGTAGCACCCCCGATTACAATTGGTCTGTTATTAGCACTGGTTCAGAATTTGGATTTACTCCCGAAGGTAATGACATTATTCAAAAATATAAAGACAATGGTTCGTCTTGTAATGTCGGTATTTTAGATACTGTTGATAAATGTTGGTATAATTTCTTGACTTCAGATGAAACTGTTGCGCAATCTTTTGTTCCAAACCATCCTTCCGGTACAGCTACCAATGTAAAATTTCGAGCAGAATCAGGAAATTCTCATTTACAAATTGAAGGCACATATCAAGCAATAATTACAGCAACCGTTATTGCTAACTAAACTATAAAAATGACTAATAATTTTAAAAAATTTTATATAATATTAATAGTGTTTTTTCTTTTAAGTCAAGTAAATTTAGCTTTGGCTGTTTCTGATATTATTAATGTTAATCAGGGAGTTGTTGGTGAATCAGTTTGCAATGTTAATGGAATTTGTGAGTTATATAGAAATGAAGATAGCCTTAATTGTCCAACAGATTGTCCATCAAGTGGAGTTATAATACCAACTCCACCTCCGCCACTTCCACCTCCACCAACTCCGCCAGCAGAAATTGTGCCTCCTGTTGAGGTTGTGCCACCTGTTGAAAAACCAGTAGAACAGCCAAAACCTACAATTATTGAAAAAGTATTAGAAGTTTTAAAACCTTTAATTCCAAAATTTTTAGAGCAGAAACCTGCTGAAATTGTGTCCATTGAAGTTCCTGCTGAAAAAGTAGTGTTAGTGGAAGATATTACTGTTTTTGACGACGAATGGGAGTTATTGCCATCTGAACCAATCAGTAAAATTGATTTAGTTCAAGTATCAAAAGAGATTGAAAGTATTGTTGAAAAATTTCCAGGATTAGAAGCAGTTTTTAAAGAAATAGGATTTAGTCAAATTTCTGATATTGAAAAATTACAAAATATTGAATTAGTGTTGCCTGGATTAGCAGAAAGAGCTGGAACTGACGTAGTTATTCCAATAGCAGAAATGTCATTGGAGGCAAAACAGCAATTGCCTTCTGAAGTAGTTTTTGCTAGAGCTGGTGGTGAATCAATTGATTTTAATTCTATTTTGACTATTAATAAAGAAGGGCAACTTCAACAAAAAATTAGTACTATATCTGGCAAATCTTTACAATTAGCAGTTAAAGTGGGAGAGCCGACAGAAAGCGTAAAAGGTTATGTGAATTTTAAATCAATGGCTTTTTTGCCTAAAGCAGAAAAATTTTCGTTTAATAGTTTTTTTTCTTCTTTAATTTTTGTTAATCCAGCTTTTGCTGCAGCTCAAAAAGAGCAGTCTGGAGCTGAAGAAAAAAGGGAGTTTGAATATACTGATCCAGATAAAGATGGTATTTATACAGCAGAAATTAAAGCGCCAACAGTTGTTGGTGAATACGAAATCACCACAGTAATGAATTACAAAGATTCTAAATTGGGCAATAGAGTAATTAAATTAATTACTGTTATTGATCCTGAAGGATATATTTATGAAAGAAAAGGTAAAAGAGAAACCCGTATTCCAGGAGCCACAGTCGCTATTTATTGGCTGAATTCAAAGACAGATAAATATGAATTATGGCCAGCTAAACAGTATAATCAAAAAAATTCTCAAATTACCGACATTAGAGGCACTTACGCATTTTTAGTGCCAAAAGGATTTTATTATTTAAAAGTTGAAGCGCCTGAATATCTTGCTTATCAAGGAGAGCCATTTCAAGTAAAAGCAGGGAGTGGAGTTCATATTAATGTTGAATTAAAAGCAAAGTATCAGTGGTTTAAAATTGCTAATTGGACAGCAGTTTTGCTTATTATAATTATCGTGCTTGTATTTTATTGGCTTTATAGAAAAGGAAAGAAAGAAAAACTATTGGATGAAGAAAAAAGTAATAATGAAGAAATAAATAATTAAAATTAAATTACCAAAAATATGAAAAAACAAGTTGCTTATATTATTATTATATTTTTGTTGGTTAGTAATGTTTTTTTTGCTGTTAAATATTTTAATTTACAAAAAGAAGATAATCAAATTCAAGCTGTTATAGAGCCTCAAAAAAATAAGGAGAAACTTTTAGAATTTACTGAATTTTTTATTGAAAATGTATTAAAAACAAAAACAAAAGTTGATCTTGAGACAAGGTTGAGTTTAGAAAATATGGCAAAAGATTTGGGCGATGAAGAAATTTTAGCCCAATGGCAAAAGTTTGTTAACAGCAAAACAGAGATTGATGCGCAAAATAATGTAAAAGACTTACTTGCATTGTTATTAGGCAAAATAAGAAATTCTATTTTAGGTATTTAATTTAATTTGAGCGATTTTTTAAAGTTATGTGAAAAAATATGATAAGTTTTGATAATATAATATGTTGATATGATAAATATTAAAGCAGATATAAAAAAATTAACAAGTGAAATTAGTAAAAGATATAAGCCGGAAAAAATTATTCTTTTTGGTAGTTTAGTCTGGGGCAAGGCGACAGATGACAGTGATATTGATTTGTTTATTATTAAAAAAACACAGAAAAAATTTGGCGAAAGAATTGATGAGGTTAATTTAATTGCTAATAAAGCTAAAATTTTTACTGCGAAAGACATTATTGTATTTACGCCGTTTGAATTAAAAAAAAAGATTAGATTTAGATGATTTTTTTGTTAAAAATATAATTAATAACGGTAAAGTGGTTTATGCAAAATAAATGTTGAATAACGCTACGTTCTATGAAATAATGTTAAAGTCAGATGCTAAGGAGTCAATAAAAATTGCAAAAACAATTTTAGATTTACTAAGAAAATCAGTTTTTTAAATAATTTTTAATAATTTTTTATGAAGGACATTATGAAATCAAAATTTAAAAAATTAAAGTTATTAACAGCTTCTATTTTTTTAGTATCAGCAATGATATTTAGTGCGTTTATTTTACAAACAAATGCTGCATTTAATGAGCAGATTAATTATCAAGGAAAGATAACTAATAATTCTAATGTTGCTATTGCTGATGGCGGGAAATGTGTGAAATTTAGAATGATGAACGCTCCCACTGCTGGAACAGAACTTTGGACAGAAGAATGGAAAGCCTCTACTTCCTACGCAACAACAACAAGCGGTCTATTCTCGGTGCTATTAGGAACTCATCAAAGTTTATCATCTGTAGATTTTAATCAATCATCAATATATTTAGAGCTTCAATTTGATCCTGGTTGTGATGGAACATACGAAGAAGTTTTTTCACCAAGAAAAAAAATAGGATCTGTTCCAACAGCATTAGAGGCAAAAAAATTATCTGGCAAATCAGAATCAGAACTCGCCACTTTAGCAGAAAATGAAATAATATCAGGCCAATGGAATTTTACAGCGACATCAACTTTAGCAACAACAACTATTTCTAAATTAACTGTTAGTAATGAAAGTAATTTAGGGCTTGTT
>JAURWF010000029.1 GCA_030655095.1 bacterium | reverse complement strand
TGGTAAAACGTCTAGCCACATCAGCACGACTGCATCTTGCGATAGTTGCCATAAAACCACAGGCTGGAAACCCGCCACTATGAACCACAGCGGCGTCACGACTGGCTCCTGCGCCACTTGCCACAATGGCACCAAAGCTACTGGCAAAACCAGCAGCCATATCAGCACGACTGCATCTTGTGATAGCTGCCACAAAACCACAGGCTGGAAACCCGCCACCATGAACCACAGCGGCGTCACGACTGGCTCCTGCGCCACTTGTCACAATGGTACTAAAGCTACTGGTAAAACGTCTAGTCATATCGGTACGACTTCATCTTGTGACAGTTGTCATAAGACTACCGGCTGGAAACCCGCCACTATGAACCATAATGGCGTCACGGCTGGCTCCTGCGCCACTTGTCATAATGGTACAAAAGCTACTGGCAAAACCAGCAGCCACATCACGACCAGTTCAAGCTGTGATAGTTGCCACAAAACCACCGGTTGGACTCCAGCCACCATGAACCACAGCGGCGTCACGGCTGGCTCCTGCGCGACTTGTCACAATGGTACCAAAGCCACTGGTAAAACGTCTAACCATATCAGTACGACTGCATCTTGTGATAGTTGCCATAAGACTACTGGCTGGAAACCCGCCACGATGAACCACAGCGGCGTTGTAGCCGGCTCCTGCGCCACTTGTCACAACGGTACAAAAGCCACTGGTAAAACCAGCAGCCACATCACGACCAGTTCAAGTTGCGATAGCTGTCACAAAACCACTGGTTGGGTTCCCGCAACGATGAACCACAATGGCGTTGTAGCCGGCTCCTGTGCCACTTGTCACAATGGTACAAAAGCCACAGGCAAAACCAGCAGCCACATCACGACCAGTTCAAGTTGCGATAGCTGTCATAAAACCACCGGTTGGACTCCGGCTACTATGAACCACAGCGGCGTCACCGCTGGCTCTTGCGCCACTTGCCACAACGGCACCAAAGCCACAGGCAAAACCAGCAGCCACATCACGACTAGTTCATCTTGCGATAGTTGCCACAAAACCACTGGCTGGGTTCCCGCCACCATGAACCATAATGGCGTCACGGCTGGCTCTTGCGCAACTTGCCATAACGGTACAAAAGCCACTGGCAAAACGTCTAGCCACATCAGCACGACTGCATCTTGTGATAGTTGCCATAAAACCACTGGCTGGGTTCCAGCCACCATGAACCACAGTGGAGTCACGGCTGGCTCCTGCGCCACTTGTCATAATGGTACAAAAGCTACTGGCAAAACCAGCAACCACATCACGACCAG
>JAURWF010000064.1 GCA_030655095.1 bacterium | reverse complement strand
TGGTCTTTTAAAATTTGACTTGTACCTAGTAATCATACTTTTTTATTTTTTATTTATTTAATGAGTCTATCGTCGAATACTCTTTCGAGTAGAAAATTTCAAATTTTTAGGAAATTTTTTTAAAAAGTTTTGAGGGAATATGGTTATATTAGCGAAAAAGTTTTTATAAAAATTTACAAAAATTTGGAATTTTCTACCGAATATGGTGTTCGGCGATAGACTCTTGATATCAAAATTTCCTAGTAGAAATTTTGATGAAGTAAAATTGTTATTGGATAAGATTGTTTTTACCAAACTATTTTTTTGCCAGTTTTAATATACCACTCATCAATATTAGCAAAACGATCGTAAGGCATTAAAATATTTTTAACAGCAAATCCTTTAATTTGCTTAGACTGAACATAAGTGTAGCTTGGGCTATAAAGAAAAATAGCAGGCACATCTTCAGATATTATTTCTTGAAATTTAACATACTTTTCACGTCGCGCATTTACATCATTAATCAATCTGGCATCCTCTAATAATTTATCGACTTCTTTATTGGCATAATCAGAAATATTTAAACCAGATTGACCAATCTGCGATGAATGCCAAAAAGCATAAGGATCAGGATCAGCGCCAACTAATTCGCTATAAAGCAAAGCTGAAAAAGATCTTTGTCCAATAATTTCTGATTGAATTTTATTACTTGAAACTAAATTAACTATTGTCTTTACATTAGCTAACTGCCAAAATTTAGATATTTCTTCAGCCACTTTAGTATATTCCAATGTATTAACTGTAGTTAATTCAACTATTAAATAATTACCGTCTTTAATTCTCCACTCCCCAACTCCCATTGATATTTTTTCTTCTGCCTTTTTTTTAATTACTTCATCAGCTGAATTTATTTCTAAGTTTGCTTGATTAATCTCTTCTTGACTAATTTTCACTTTTTTCCAACCTGCCTCATCTAATAACATAGTAGTTGAAGCTACATTATAATAATATTTTTTTACATCGCTACTATAAGCAAAACTTTCTGGCAATATCGGCCCATCAATTACCAAAGCATTTTGCTCATTAACAGCTGCTATTATTTTATTTTTATCTAAAGCAAAGGCTAGTGCCTGACGAACCTTTTTATCAGATAAGGCGAGATTAGTTTTAGAATTAAAAAATACAGCGGTCAATTGTGGCAATCTTAACTGAAAAGAATTAAAAGAATCTTTGGCAACAACCTCACTTTTATATTGCACTGGTAAATAGCTTATTCCATTAATTAGATTATCATTAAACGTTGAAATTAATTCTGGAAAATCAGCAAAAAATTTAAAAATTATTTTATCTATAAAAAGACTTTGTCTATAATAATTATCGTTTTTTACTAAAGTATACGATCGAATATTGCCAGTAGTATCTTTAATCAATGATTTAAATTTATAAGGACCTGAACCAATCGGCTTTAAATTTAAAGAAGCCAAACTTACCGCTCCTGGAGCAATCTGTTGCCATGAACTTTCAGGCAAAATACCAAAAGTTAATAAATCCAAAAAAGCTGCATAAGGCTCGGATAAAATAAATTTAATAGTATTATCATCAACTTCCTCTAGCTCAACTCCTATAAAACTTGATCTTAAAGGAGACTTATATTGAATATCTTTTATGGTATTAAAAGTAAAAATTATATCATTTACTGTCAACGAACTATTGTCGTGCCATTTAACTCCAGGTCTAATTTTAATAGTATAACTTTTTCCATCAGCGTTTGCTTCATAATTCTCAACCAAGTCATTAACTAATTTTCCATTTTTATCTCGTTTAAATAATGAAGAAAAAACTAAAAAAGTAATATCGCTGTCAGTATCGCTTACACTGGAATAAAGAGGATTAATATACTTAGGCGCGCCTATTAATCCTTCAATATACGTTCCTCCGCTTACTGGTGAATTTTTACAATGCTCTATATAAAATTTAGTTCCTAAAAAAATAAAATTAACTAGAATAACCAATAAACAACAATTAATGATCAACCGCTCTTTAGAAGTTAAATAACGACCTATATATTTAAATTGATTAAAATTCGGCCACATAGTTTTTGTCAAAGAATAAACCAATTTCTTGTCTAAATTAATCTGAGACTTACTTCCTTTAACCAAACTATTTTTCAATTTTAATCTAACTAGATATTCTTTAAAACGATAAAAAAAATCCATTAAAGTCGTCTTAACTTTACTAAATATCCTCCTAATTTTATTAATAAATAATGAGCTCACTTTAAAAAAATTAAATACCTATGCTAGCTTTTATGAATAACTATACTAGCTAAAGAAATAAGAAAAAACATAACGGCCAAGACTATTGTGGCAGTAAATATTTTTTTTTCTATACCACGTTTAGTTCGATAAACATTGCTAGCTCCGCCGAAAACATTACCCAAGCCAGATCCACGACTTTGCATTAAAATAGAGATTGCTAATAATATCGCAACAACCATTTGAATTATTTGTATATTTTTAACAAACAAGTTAACGAGCAACATAAAACTTAAAATTTTTAATTTTAATAAATATTAAACATCAAGACTGATTAATTCTTTACCTGTTCTACTTTATCTTTTAGTTGAGCAATTAGTTTAATTAAAATATCAGGTTGCTTAACTACAAATTCAGCTAAAATCTTACGATCTAACTCAACATTGTTTTTCTTAAGAAGATCTATAAAACGTGAGTATGATAAACCATGTTGACGAACAAAAGCACCAATTTTAATCTGCCATAATGCGCGAGAAGTTCTTTTCTTCTTTTTGCGATCAACATAAGAATGAACACCTGCTTTTAATACAGCTGTCTTAGCTAAACGGATTAACTTTTTTCTACCCCATTTATAACCCTTAACTTTTTTAAGTAATTTTTTTCTTTTTTTAACATGGCTTGTTCCTCTTTTAACTCTTGGCATATTTTAAATTATTAATTATAAGGCATTAATTGCTTAATAGTTTTTACTACAGTAGAGCTAATTATAATATCACGTCGCTTATTGCGAGTCGTATTACCTGATTCACGAGCATTAAAATGATCTTGACCAGCTTTACGATGTAATATTTTATTATTTCTAGTAATTTTAAACCGTTTAGCCGTAGCTTTATGTGTCTTAATTTTAGGCATAGTGATTGGACTTGTTGCTTAATAAGCTTTGTAACGAAATTTTCAGATTTCGAGTAAATTTTTTCTTTGTCATTGCGAGTCTTGTAAACAAGGCGTGGCAATCTCTTATGGTTATATTGGCGAAAAGATTTTAGAAAAAATTTACCGAAATATGGAAATTGCAGTAAAAGCTTATTAAGCAACAAGTCTATTATTAATAATAAAAAGCAGGTCTAATCGCCTGATTTTTTATTGGCTATATTATTGTTTATTGAACATTATTATATTAAACTTTCCACCTTGTTTTGTCAAGCCTTGCTCAATTTCAATATTTAAATCTTCACTTTTCTTCAAAACTTCAATAAATTTTTCTATAACTTCTCCTGCTTTTTCTGGATGTTGCTTTTCACGACCCTTAAGCATAATTTCTGCTTTAAGCTTATCTCCTCTTAATAAAAACTTTTTTGCTTGATCAACTCTAAAATCAAAATCATGCTGACTAATTCGCGCTGACAACCTAACCCCCTTAATTTCTACTTTTTTCTGTTTAAGTTTCTGACGCTGAATTTCTTTTTCTTTTTGATATTTGAATTGACCAAAATCTACAATTTTAACTACTGGCGGAGTAGCTTTAGGATTAACTTCAACTAAATCTAAACCGACCTCCAAAGCCATAGTTAGTGCCTTGCTTGTTTCCATAACACCTAAATTTTCCCCAACCTCGTTAATTAAAAAAACAATAGGAGCTTTAATAAAATGATTAACCAAATTTTTTTTCTTTGGATCAACAGGTTTTGGTCGATGATAAACTCGTCGCATAAAGTAGTTTTTTAGGTTGTAGCTTTTTAGCTTGTAGCTTCTTAGGAATTTCCTAAAAGCTACAAGCTAAAAAGCTACAAGCTAGTTAAAAAGCTAAGAAGCTAAAAAGGAGCGGGTAACGGGAATCGAACCCGTATCTCTACCTTGGCAAGGTAATATAATAGCCACTATACGATACCCGCAAATTTAAATTAATTATAAAATTAACTATAGCTTATTGCAAAAAAAAATTCAAGAGAAATTTTTGTAACTGCTCACAGTCCATTTGTTTTTGTCACTGCAAGCGCTGTAATCAGCGCGTGGCAACCTTATTTAACAGTAAGAACAATAAATTATAAATAGCCTGTTTAAAAAAGTGTGTCTAGTGTTATTCTGTTTTGATTAATATTTTGATTAATTTGGCTTAATGGTAAAATTTAGAGGATAAAAACTTAAATTTGTGGCATACTATATTCGGCTCTTGTTTCTGATTCATTCATAAGTTTAAGAAAGCAATTTTAAAAGCTTTGGACAATAATATATTTTTTCACGTTTAAATTTAAATGCTTCTATTAATTTTTCTTCTAACAAAGAGTTTAAATATTTAGCTGCTGTTTTGCGTTCTTTCTTTAACACCTGAGACAAACGTTGTTGACTATAAAAAGGATTAGCAAAAAGGTAATCAACTAATTCGGCTGTATAAATTTTTGGCAACTTTTCTTTTATTGTCTTCTTGTACTCTTTGTGCATTTTCTTAATTTGAATAACTGTTTTTGCTGTCTCTGTTGCCTGCGTTTCCATCGCATTTAAAATAAACATTATCCATTCTTTCCAACCAGCATCTTGGGTGACTGCATTTAATAAACGATAATAATCGGAACGGTGTTGATTAATATAGCCACTAATAAAAAGGATTGGAAGTTCTAATCGTTTTGCCAAAATAAGGTGTAACACCATCAAAATACGTCCCGTTCTACCATTGCCATCATAAAATGGATGAATAGCCTCAAATTGATAATGGAGAATTGCTAATTTGATAAGAGGATCCACATCATCAGAAAAATTATTAAAGTAATTTTCGTAATTTTCTAATAGGTAACGTATATTGTTTTCACCATCTGGAGGTGTGTACAATATTTCCCCTGTCGAAGAATTTACTATGCTCACTCCTGGTAATTTACGAATTCCTGGCTTGTTCGGTTCTAGTATTTTTTGAATTTCTATAAATGAATTAGTATGTAAAAAACCTTGTTTTTGAATAAGCGAAAAACCAACTCTTAATGCATCTTTATAATGTATGGTTTCTTTTTGTGCCTTAGATTGTTCCCTATTTGGAAACAATTCAGCCTGAAAAATCTCCGCAACAGTGGTGTTAATATTCTCAATACCAGAGCTCGCCACCGCTTCTCTTACTGAGAGTGGTTCTATGAGCAGATTTCTATTTGGGATAGCCAAAGAACTACCTTCTAACTTACTTAGGGCAATGTTGGCGGAATTAACCTTTTTTAGGATAGCAACATCCTCAAGATTGGCTTGTGGAGGCAAAAAGGGCAGTTGGTTATAAGGTTTTTTAGGGTCTAAATTCATATGTCCAAATTATAGTATATTTTGTATACATTGGCAAGTATCTGTCCAAAGAGTGGACAGATCATTCGCTCATTTATAATTCCCTATTAAATACCTTATTTAAAACTGACTTTTTCAGCTCCTCCAAATCAATTAATTTTTGTTTAAATCGGGCTTAATGGTAAAATTTAGAGGATAATTTTTGATTAATTTTTAGGACAAGCCCAAGTATTCCAGCGATATTCTGGAGATAAAATATATTCATATTTTTTTCCAGACAAGATGGCTGATTTCTTTTTGTCTTCTTCTAAATCGTCCAAATATTTCAAAAACAAAATCCACGAAGTTTGCTCCACATAATCCAACTCGGTCCCGCAACCCGAATCAGTATGAAGTATATTATCTATATTTTTAAATAATTGTTCAAACATTGTTATAGTTGTTTTCCCCTTATAAATAAATTGTTTTTGCAACAGAGCGTAGAAAACACCTTATACCTCTCTATAATTAAAGAAATTTTAGTGTTATAGCTAAATAATTTAACACAAAAAAACAATCAGAACTGCTGAGAATATGATATTTGGTGACAGACCTTTACTATTCGCTCTGTGGTCGATCAATGGTAAGTATATCAATTTTTGCTTCACCACCAGCAATTTTTACAACATCTTTATCAATTTTTTTAAATTCCTTATAAGCGTTGTTATAATGATTAACGGTAGTAGACATGCTTACTCCTAATTTTTTCATAAAATCATCATAACTTAAAATATGACGACCAAGCATTTCAACATGCTTTCTAATATCTTTAGCACTCTCTTCAATTTGTAAGGCTCGCAAGCCTTGCAAAACTGTTTGCAAA
The DNA here is from genome assembly GCA_030655095.1 of bacterium. Classification (GTDB taxonomy): domain Bacteria; phylum Patescibacteriota; class Patescibacteriia; order Patescibacteriales; family GWC2-42-12; genus JAHITL01. The sequence continues at coordinate 6,524 of JAURWF010000064.1, read as the reverse complement.
TAAGCCAAAAACGAGGTCGGTGAAACAATAATAACATGTTTTTCTTTAAAAGCGTATTCAATTAAATCTCTAGTATTAACTTGCACTGCTCCAACTTTATTAATTAATAAATCATAATAAATTGCCTCTGAAGGAATAAACATAAAAGCAAAATCCATGGTATCTTCCGAAGGCTTAACGTATTTAGCAGTCTCATCAATACGCAATTTCAAATCTTGCTTAAACAATTTTTCTAGTTTCTCTCGCGCTTCAGCATTTTGACAATTTAAAATTTTCTCATAATTTTCCAAAGAGAATTTAGAATCAACTGGAATAATTTTCTCTTTAACAAATACTACAGCATCCACGATAGTATTATCTTTAAACTTATATTGCATCTGATAAGAATTTGGTGGCAAAACATTCTTCAAAGTTTCTTCCAAAAAATACTCTCCCAAAACACCTCGTTGCTTAGGATTTTTTAAAATATCCTGTAAACTTTGTAATTGAGCAGAAAAATTAACAACTTGCTTATTAGTTTCATCTAATTTAGTCAATTTTTCAGCCACCTCAGAAATCAAGCGAGCTGATTGGCCTGTAATATTTTGAATAATTTTAGTAGTTTGACCAAATTGATCTTGAGCAACACGATGAGTTTCTGATAACTTGCTATCCATTGATTGCCTCAATTCCTTATTTTGCTCAGACAGTTGCGTTAACCGCTCCATCATAGCAACAATTTTCTCGCTATCGCCAGTATTTTTATTTCTAGTTAATAAAAAAATCACTACAACTAAACCAAAAATTAAAATAACAAAAAATAAAATAAATAAAAAATTTATCATGAAAATATTTAAAAAATTATATTATTAGCTTAACTTATAAATTACATCCGAGCAACTCCTTTAATCCATCAGTATTAACCCAATAATTATTAGGATTTTTCTTTAAAAACTTTTTTATTTCTTGTCTTTGAATTTTTAACTTACCACGGACATGATCATCGCCCAATAAAATGTTGGAATAATTACCATCAAGAAAAGCTATATAAAAAATATTTTTATCTTTTTCTGAAAGAGTTAATAACTCAATTAATTCTGATAGCTGCTTATCTTGACCACCACCAGCGGTATTCAAATGCTTAGCCTCTAATAAAAATAATTTTTCACAATTCTTTATAATCAAATCAAGCCGCTTGTCTTGCTTATGAGTATCAATCTTTATATTTAAATTTTGCCTTACAGCTTTAAGATCAAATATTTTAGAAAATCTAGTGACACATTTTTCAGTCTCTAAAAAATCTTTCCAATTATCAACTTTCTTAAACCCATTGTTTTCTAAAATATGTAAAAGTTTATTTTCACCGCAACAACCTTTTTTTCTTCCTGAATTAGAATCTAAAATTGCTTGAACCCACTCCTCAGGAACCATTTCATTTAATACTCTTTTAGTAAAATATCTTTCGGTAATTTTTTATTATTTTTAAATTTTTCCATTTGACCAATTTTCAAAACAACTTTTACATAGGTGAAGATTGTCGTCATTTATTGGTTCTTCTATACCAAAAGTATCAAAATTTTTATCTTCATTATAATTTCCTTTTTTATCTATATTGTATTTAACCCAAATTTTTTGTAGATTAAACCTTGAATTTTTATTGCAATAATAACATTTTATAAAATTTTCTTTATTCATATTTTTTTATTTTTTATGTTAATTATTCATATTTTGCTCCATTATTCTTATAAAATTAGACAAAGATGTGGCATCAACACCAGTTCTGTAATACCAATCCTTATATTTTTTCCAACCAGTTCTTGTTCCATGTTTATTAAATTCCTCGAATTCTTTTTCAGTTAATAAAACATTTCTGTTGCCATTATTATTTAATAAATTTTTAATTTTATTTATTTTTTCACCGTTAGCCTTATCTATTAATAAAATTGTTTGTTCAGCAAAGCGAGCGGTTAATGGAATTTCATTTTTTGTTGTCGACGATGTTATTTTAACGCTAATTTTGCTTCTATCTATATTTTGGGAGTTCTTATCGTCTAAATTTCCACCTAGACACTTAAATAATATACAAGCTTTGTAAAATTCAATTTGATAAAATTCAGTAGTATTTATTCTTTTCAATACTTGTTTGCATATTTTTTCAATAACTAAAACTTTTGTACTTTCAAAATCAAAAATTGCTAATTTATTTTTCTTTGATTTCTCATTACTTTCAAAATATCTATGTGCATTTTTTGCTCGCTCCAAAGCTCCAATACCTATTTTACAAACATCTTTAATATTGTGCTCAAAAATATACAAAATTTGTTTTTCATTTATCTTGCTCATGTTTTTTATTTCTTTAATTGTAAATCAATCGATACAAAACACCTTCTTCACAACTTATAATTAACTAAATAGAAACTTGGTACAAATCCTCAAAGATAGAATTTTCTTTTATAAAATATTGTTCTTTAGTTTTTTTATCAGTTTTATTTTTGTGCAAATACGGAGGATTTGTTAAAACAAATTTATATTCTTTTGGATTATTGACAGAATCACTCAAAAAAACTTTTTTATTATCAACATATTTTTCATCACAATCAAAGCCAATAACTTTTTTACAACCATTCTGTATCGCCCATTTAATTAAATCCTGATTTCCCGCAAATGGGTCGGAAACTATTTTATCTTTAATAAACCCATTAAATCCTTGTAAAATATAGGATGAGTTTGTTGTAAAAAATTGACCTAATTGCTTTTTCATAATACTTGCATTATAAACTTTTTAAGCAAAGAAATCAATTTAATAATTTTTATTCTATTTTAAAAATTATTTTACTTCTTAAAACTTTGTTTACGTAATCTAATGTTTTGAGGAGTAACTTCTAGATATTCGTCTTCTTTCATAATACCCAAGCCTCGTTCTAATGTAATTTCAAAAGATGGTATTAATTTAATTGCTTCATCTGCGCCAGATGCGCGCATATTAGTTAATTGTTTTCCTTTAATTGGATTAACTTCTAAATCATTACCTTTAGCAGTATTTCCAATTACCATACCTTCAAAAACTTCTGTATTAGCATCAATATATAATTGACCTCGTTCCTGCAAATTCCACAAAGAAAATGCTAACGCTTTTCCTCTAGCCATTGACACCATAGAACCCAATTCACTTTTAGCAATTTCACCAACATGTGGTCTAAATCCAGCACCATGAGTACAAATAATACCTTCACCTCTAGTATCTACTATAAACTCATTACGATAGCCCAAAAGACCTCTTACGGGAATTTCAAAAACCATTCTAACGCCAGCATGCTCTGGATTCATCTCTTTCATTATTCCTTTTCTTTTAGCCATTTTTTCTATAACAATTCCTGACATTTCTTGTGGCACATCTATTGTTACTTCCTCAAAAGGCTCTAATTTTTGCCCATTTTCTTCTTTTATAATTACTGTTGGCTGAGAAACCTGAAGCTCAAATCCCTCACGTCTCATATTTTCTAAAAGTATAGCGACATGTAATTCACCTCTACCATAAACTTTACAAAAATCACCTGAATCAAAATCAATTTTAAGCCCAACATTCACTTCCAATTCTTTTTGCAGTCGATCTTTTATTTGTCTACTAGTAACAAACTTACCTTCGCGTCCAGCAAAAGGTGAATTATTTACTAAAAAATTAAGTGAAATAGTTGGTTGATCTACAGAAATAGCTGGTAAAGCTTCTTGATCAGCGCTTGCGCAAATAGTCTCTCCGATATCAATATTAGGCAATCCAGCAATCATTACAATATCGCCAGCAACAGCCTCTTTTACTTCTTTTCTTTTTACTCCTTCAAAAGTAAAAAGTTTAACAATTTTTCCAGTTCTAATTTCTCCAGAAGGAGTTTTAACGAGGACATTGTCAGCCTGCTTAACTACACCTTCGTAAATTCTACCGATAGCTAAACGACCAATAAAATTATCATAAGCTAAATTAAATGGCTGGATTCTAAGTGGCAATGTTAAAGAATCTTTAGTTGAAGCTGGTTTAACATTTTCTAAAATAGTGTCTAAAAGTGGATCTAAATTATCACTCTGATCTTCCATATTTTTTTTAGCAATACCTTGGCGAGCAATAGCATAAACAGTAACAAAATCCAACTGCTCATCATTTGCGCCTAAATCTAAAAATAATTCATAAATTTTTTCTAAAGTCCATTCACATCTAGCAGCTGGTTTATCTATTTTATTAATTACAACAATCGGTTTCAATCCTAATTCTAAAGATTTTTTCAAAACAAACTTAGTTTGTGGCATCGGCCCTTCTTGCGCATCAACAACTAATAATACTGAATCAATAGAACGTAAAACACGCTCTACTTCTGATCCAAAATCAGTATGTCCTGGAGTATCAACAATATTTATTTTTGTATCTTTATATATTACTGAAGTATTTTTTGAATAAATTGTTATACCTCTTTCCAATTCCAAAACATTTGAATCCATACTCACTCCTGCTTCAACCATACCTGTCTGTCGCATCAATGCGTCAGTCAAAGTTGTTTTTCCATGATCTACATGGGCAATAATAGCGATGTTTCGTATTTCCATAAAATTAAAATTAAATTTAAATAAAAAATTAAATAAAAAACTGCCCCTTGGCAGAAGAAATTATATAAAAAGCACTATAAAAAATAAATACTTAATAAAAGATTATATTATATTTAACATTAAGTCAAATTTAATTTATTAATTAATCCCTCTTTGCATGAGCCTGTCGCCAAATACCATATTCAACAACAGGCTCTATTCTATGCCACCAAAACAAGACTTTTAATCACTATCTCTTTGCGCCTGAATAACCAATAGCTCTTATAATATCCCAATCAGTCGCTAAAATTGGACTATATTTAAATATTCTTTTAAAGATTTTTATAGCCGTTTTTTCACTATTCAAATTTCTATCAACTGGTCTAAGGCCATAAGCCATAATAACAACTGCCGTATTATCATTAGTATTAGTTTTATTTGGATTTCGTAAATAAATTTTCTTAAAAACTATCTTGGCTCTATCTTCTGCTTGTTTATTTCTTACATTTGGCCAACGACCATTGCTAATAGCAATTACATCTTTCCATTCAGCTTCAGTAGAAGGAACTTTACCAAAAGCAGCTTTATAAGAATTAACTACTCCCGCTCTTTCTCCTGCGCCTAATTTTTTAGTAAGTGGCGTGCCGTAAGCTATGAAGTTAATAATACTAGTTTTAGTTTCAACCGCAACATTTTTCAACCCAGAAATTAGTTTATTAGCATATTTAACTTTAACAGAATCTTCAGTCTTGTTATTTCTTTTCTGACCGACAGCAGCTAAAATATTCTCAATTTTACCACTAGCAATAATAGTAGCATTAGCTAATATATCCTGCCATTGCTGAACGCCTTTATTTACAGTAATTAATTCGACTGGTTTAACAAAAGATGTATCAATCGTAGATGTAGCAATCAGAATAATAGGAGTTGTGCTAGCTGTAAGCGGAATAATATTACATTGTTTTTTTCTATTGTTTTCCTGTTCTGTAGTTAAAGTACAGCCAGTTGGACTTTGCGATTTAATATTACGGTATTGCAAACCTGAAGCGCAAATAGTTGACCAATCATCATAAGTTACTTGATTACAAGAAGTTGTCTGACTTCCTCCTCCGCCACCGCTTCCCCCGCTAGAAACAGGTATAGTAGTTTGAGTATAAGTAGCAAATTTTGTAAAATGTTTTGTCCAAATTACCAAGTCCGAACCAACATCAATTTTACAATCACCTTCCGCAGATAAAGCGTTGCCCGCTTCTTGCGTATCAGCAGAACAAATATTAGTAATTGCATAAAAATTTCCACTTCTTGAATAACCTGCATTTTTACCAGCTTGTCCTGTGATTAATATTCTCGCTGCCTTATCAAATATTAATTTAACGTCATCAGCGCCGACTTCTACGACTGAAGTTACGCTTGCAGTTTTTCCGCTCTCATGGGCAACAATAACACTATCATTATTTTTAACAATTGGAGTATTAATTATACCAGTCCAGCCCGACGAAGATGCTGAAGTAATAATTGTACCAGCAGGAATATTAACGTCTATTCTACCAAGAGAAGTCATAGCTTGAATCTGAATTAAAGCACCCAAAGTTACATTCGTGCTTGTAGCTGTTGTTGTAGCAAAGGCAGAAAAATTAATTGTTGTATTGTTAGCAAGACTACCAATAATTATCATTGATGTTATTGTAGCGCTTTCATTTATATTAATTTCAGTATTTGGAGATGCTACAGTTATAATATTTTGACCATTGGTAGTTGTTGCTGTCATTCCATTGTTTAACACCATCCAGTCAAAATTTGATGATGAATTTTCAGCCCGCCATTCGCCAGTACAGGCTGTCTAAAAAGCCCTTTAACAATTTAATAAATCAGACAAATTAAGGCTATTTTGCCCTTAGACCATTGCTGGTAGCCTCATTAAAGTAGCTAATTGTAATTTTTTTATATCTTTATTCTCTTTTTTAATCCAATTA
>JAURWF010000063.1 GCA_030655095.1 bacterium | reverse complement strand
TCATAACCACGTTGATAAAGAATTAAAGTGGCTAAAGCGCGTGCTGTGCGACCATTACCATCAGAAAACGGATGAATAGCAGCAATTTCTTGATGAACTATACCAGCAGCAATAACTGGATTTATGTCTTTATTCTCACTTAATTGCTTATTTTTGCTTGAATAAAATAAAAATCTTCCCCTTCTATTTTGGTATGACAATACATATCAATCATTAAACCATCATTTTGTCTCGCTAATGCCTTTTCTGCGTCCTCTTTATTATCCGGAGTAAAAAAAACATCGGGTAATTTAAAAGCCCATCCGAAATTAGGATCATCTTCCTGATATTTTTTTAGAACTTCTTTTTTACTCTCATTTTCTATCTTAGGAAATTTGTTATATGCTACATGAGATCTAAAAAAAGACTCGCTTATTTCTTCATAACTTCTATATTTTGTTAATTTAAAACTTTCTGGTACCTGACTAGCCACAAACTCCAAAGAAACACAAGAATGAGGTTGTTTTTGTAAAAAATCTTTAAAAAGTGAGCTCTTTTTATCTGTAAAAATTTCCACAATCTCTAAATTTGTACTTAACTTTTCATCCCCTAGTTCTTTTTTAAAAAGACTATTTTTGATTAAAAATTCACTATTTATTCTGCTACTCATTCTTTTTAATAATTCTGTTTTAGTTCCACTTTCTTTCATCGATAATATACCCATTAAAGCATGAATAGGTAAAGTTTCAGCTCCTGGTTTAAGTACTTCTTTTTCAATATTTAAAATAGGAAACTTTATATCTATTTTTTTTCTCTGTTCTTCTAAAAGATTAAAATTATTTATTAATTTAATAATTTCTACTTCATTTGCTTCTAAAGCTGATAATAATTTAGGAAAAAATTCTTCCTCAAAAACTGATGATTCTTCATGTGTTCTGCTTTGTATTTCTCTAAGTTTATCAACTAATAAACAAAATTCCTCTAATTGAAAAGAAATAGAACTTAAACAGTCTTCATGGTTTTGCTTTTCATCAATTAGTACAAACTCATTTAAAGAATTATTTTTTATATTTTCTTTCACCTCTGCTAAATCAGTATTTTCAACTATTCTTGATTTTTGTCCTATTTTACAAATTAAATCATCGATTTCACGAAATTTATCTGATAATTCTTTATTTGAAATTTTTTTATCCTTTAAATAATTTAGGATTTGTCTTATATTTCCAATAATATCTTCATTAAAATAATATTCTTTTCCCCCATTTTCTTTCTCAGAATCCATCTCCTCTAATAATTTTAATTTTTTTATTATATCCCTAATAAAATCTGCTTGATTATACAAATACATTTTTTTAAAATCAACAAAATCAAACAGGTTTTCTATTTTTTCACCTATCTCTTGTAACTTTTTATCTATTTTTAAACGATTATCCTCAGCTTCTTTAAAATCAGGACGACTTTTATAAAATTCGGCTTTTATAATTTCATTAAATTCATCTCCTGTTGTTTCTTTTTTATTTAAATACTCTTCAGCTAACTTGGCAATTAAAACAAACTCTGGAGAATTTTCTCCACTTACTTTTACTTCTCTTAAAATAGTTTCCACTAAATTGTTTTCTTTATTCATAAATTTTAAATTAAAAATTAATATTAAAAAATAAATTCATATTCAGATTCTTTCTATTACTCATATCTTAATGCATTAATTGGATTTAGTCCTGCTGCGCGACGCGCGGGATAAGTCCTCGCGTTTGGATTAGCGCCACTAAGATTTTGCGCTTGCGGGTCAATACCAATTGCTTTTGCTCCTAAATTTTGTATACTCTCTACAAACTCACCCCATTTTCCGCTTCCGATGTCTAATATTTTTAAATCTTTTAATAATTTTGATTTTAATTCCAAAGTTATTTTTTTATTTTTTATTTGACGAAATAATTCTTCTCTATTTTTACCTCTTACACAATACTGTAATAATGCCAATAGTGTATCCTTATAAATTTATAAACCATTACATTTTTTCTTCAATTCTATCGTCATTAAAATAAAAGCTTACTTTATCTCAATAAAATCTAATTTTTTGAGCCATTTCTCAACTTCCTTATCAGCTATTTCTTCAAAATAAAAAATACTTGAAAATTCTTGCTGTTTTTCCTGTCTAGCTAATTTCCAATTTTCTAAAATATTTTTTTTGGAAATAGCTTTTCTTATTTCTTTTTGTTTTACCAAATTAATAACTTCGATTATATTAACATTTAATTTTTTCATAATCATTGCAAAATCATAAAAATCCCGATAACGAATGCGATCGTTCATCGCTCTTATTTTCTCAGCCGTAATTTCTCTAATATCCATAACTTTAACCTTTGTTTTTACGCCATAAACATTTTTATAATCCAACTCAAGCGGAGACAAGACTACATTTTGTAAAAAATCTATTTCTATTTTAAGTGAATTTGGTTGATTTAATGGACCAACATATTGTAATTTTTCTATCTTAACTGTTGCTCCGGAAACATAATCTTTTTTAACTTTTAAAAAATCATAATCAATAAAAATATTTTTTATTTCATCCAATTCTATTTTAGATGCATTGCTAGAAAAATCCAAATCTTCAGAAAATCTCAACTGAGGCAAATAAATATGGTGTAAGGCAGTTCCACCTTTAAATATTAATTTATTTTTTATTTTGGAATTGAAAATAATTTTAGATACCAAAGCCAAAAAATAATCTTTTTCAGCGATAGCTAAAGGATATTTTAACTTTTTATTAAGCAAAATTAATTTTTCTCTATTTAATAATTCTATCATCATAATATAGGCGCCATTTAGCATTAAATTTTTTAGATTCTTTTGTAAATCGAGAATAACCAGAATATTTTTTTGAATTGTTAAGCAATTTGTCAGAACTTATATTCAATTCATCAAGCGATAAGCCGACTTTTCTCTGTATTGAAATCCCGAACCTTAAGGAATATTCCTCTAATTTTGCAAAATCAATATCTTTTTTATGCTCTTTTAGTTTTTCAAAAAATAAACTGGCTGAATAAAAACTATTGTCCAAATATAAATAGTCAAGCAAAGCTTTTTCTTTTGTGGCGATATTTATTATTTTTCCGTCTATACGAATCTGAGTAAAACCAAAATAATATTTTTTAGCGATTTTAATAAATTTAAAATTATTATTTTGGAATTTATAATTTTTGCTTAATCTTAAATTTATAGCAGTTATATTTTTTGAATATTGATCAAACATCCCATAGTAATTTAAAGCCATATCAAGGGAAATATATGAATCTTTATTTAATGCTTGCGAAATAGCCAAAAGCGACATATCGTTTACTGATCTTGAGGAAAGATTTTCAATAATTATATAAAGACCTTTTTTAATACGCACAAACCAGCCAGCGCGAGATAGTGCCTGAATACGATTATGCGCCGAAGAATGACTATATTCTTTATTGAAGATCTTTATAAGATCTTTAATAGATGCAATTTTACCAACTTTTAATATTACTTTTTCTATAATTTTAGCATCTTTTTCGCTTAATATTGTATTTTTCATATGCAACAATAAATTATATATGATTTATATCTATAAACATTATATATAATATATTAAAATTAAACAAATAAAACACTATCTGTTAAAGCCACAATAACCAATAATGATAAAATACTAAAGCTTTTTTTCTCATCCCTTTTCCAACGAATTTTCTGCCCTTTTAAAATAGCGATTTGTTTGTTTGTTCGTTTGTTTATTTATTTATTTATTTTCTATAATTATTTTCCAATTTTTTTTGCCCTTCTATTTTTTAAATATAACTTTATTTTTATTAAATTTATAAAAATATTTTACAGCAACAATGCAAATAAATCTATTAATTTTTATTACTCGTATCTTAATGCGTCAATAGGATTTAGTCCAGCTGCGCGACGCGCTGGATAATAACCAAAAATAATTCCAATTCCAGCTGAAACTCCAAAAGCAAGAAGGACGGCTTGTAAAGAAACACTAGTCGCAATGCCGGCAAATTTTGAAACTGCAAAAGAAATAAGCCAACCAAGAAAAACACATAATTATTTAACTCCTAATGAGATGTTTTATCATTAATAATATTGATAATAATGTTGCACTTTGGAATAGAATTTAAGTACTGATATTTGCCATATCTTAAATAAAATAGTACTATAAATTTAGAAAAATTACAAAAAAACCTTATTTTATTGTTTCCTTATGAAAAATAACACCAAACAAACACTAAAAATTTATTGGCAACATATTCTAAAATATAAACTTTCAGGAATTTTGTTATTGATTTGTATTATCGGATATTCTATTATAGGAGCTATTGTTCCTTTGTATTTAAAAGACTTTTTTAACGCATTAGCTATTAATGATGCAAAAAATATTGTTATAAAAAGTTTAATTTCTATTCTAATTATTATTGCTTGCTTAAAATTTTTAAATTGGTTGTTGTACAGAGTTTCTGATTTTTTAAATACTCATTTTGAATCTAGCATAATAGCTGATTTAGCTAATTATTGTTTTGCTTATTTACATAAACATTCTTTTGTTTTTTTTGAAAATAATTTTGTTGGTTCTTTAGTAAAACGAGTTAATTATTTTTTTAAAGCTTTTGAAAAAATAGTTGATCAAATTGTTTATCTTTTTATTCCTTTAACAATACAAATAATTATTATTATTTTTGTTTTATTTAAAGAAAATATTCTTTTAGGATTAGGGGTAATTGTTTGGTTGATAATATTTTTAATAATTAATTTATTATTTATTAAGTTCAAATTTAAATATGATATAGAACGCAATAAAGCAGAAACAGAGGCAACTGGATTATTAGCTGATACAATAACTAATTATGGCAATGTTAAATTTTTTACTGGTTATCCAAGAGAAGTAAAAAGATTTACAGAAGCTACTAGAAAAGTTCAAAAAATAAGAAAATTTACTTGGAATTTACATAATATTTTTGATACTATACAAAGTTTTTTAATGGTTATATTAGAAATAGGAATTTTATATTTAGCTATTTATCTTTGGCAAAAAAATATTTTAACAATTGGAAGCTTTGTTTTAATTCAAACATATTTAATAATGCTTTTTATGCAACTTTGGAATTTTGGAAATGCGGTTAGATCTATTTTTGAAGCTTTGTCTGATGCAGAAGAAATGACAGAAATCTTAAATACTCCACATAAAATTAAAGACATTGAGAACGCAAAAGAATTAAAAATATCAACTGGTAAAATTGAATTTAAAAAAGTATCTTTCAACTATCATAAAACTAAAGCAGTGTTAAAAGATTTTAGTTTAATTATTAATCCTCAAGAGAAAATTGCTTTAATTGGTCCTTCTGGCGCTGGCAAAACAACCGTAATTAAATTATTATTAAGAATGTATGATATTACAAAAGGAAAAATTTTAATTGACAATCAAGATATTTCTCAAATCACTCAAGAAAGTTTATGGAAAAATATTAGTTTAGTTCCTCAAGATCCAATTTTATTTCATCGAACTTTAATGGAAAATATTCGTTATGGCAAATCAGATGCAAGCGACGAGGAAGTTATTGAAGCAGCTAAATTAGCTCATTGCAATGAATTTATTAGCAAAGCAGTTGATGGTTATAATACTTATGTAGGAGAAAGAGGAATTAAATTATCAGGAGGTGAGCGTCAACGAGTCGCTATTGCCCGAGCAATTTTACGTAACGCGCCAATTTTAATTTTTGATGAAGCAACTTCTAGTCTTGATTCTGAATCAGAATATTTAATCCAAGATGCTTTAGATAAATTAATGAAAAATAAAGTAGTAATAACTGTTGCTCATCGTCTTTCAACAATTAAAAAAATGGACAGAATTATTGTTATTGACGACGGGAAAATTACTGAAGAAGACACGCATTCAGAATTAATTAAAAAAGAAAAAGGCATTTATAAAAAGCTTTGGGAACTACAAGCAGGCGGATTTATTCAATAATTCACTCAAATCCACAAATAAAATACACATCAACAAATAAAGCAATAAATGCATATTTATTAAATAATTTATAACATATCTATGTCAGAATTTAAAATTAATCCTCTTAATATCAGAACACCTCTTGGCATAAGACCAATTGATCCAATAGAAAAATTCCCAAATAGTTTTGATCAAATATTAAAAAAAGAAATAACGCAAAACAAAAATAAATATCCATTAAATAGCGAAGTAAAACGAAAAGAACACATAAAAAACCCTCTGCCAGGTGGCAAGTTTGATTTTAAAGCGTAAATTACATCAAGAGATAATACACCGAAGAGAAGCTGTGTATTGTTTGGTGAGGTTTATTCTAATAAATATAATTTGCACTGCTCGCCACTGGATTGCGGGTCAAGCCCGCAATGACACGAATAAAGAATTAAGAACAATTATAAATTATAATGCATTTTTACTAATTTATATGGCAAATTTAAAAAAAGAAAAATTTATTATAATTGATGGGAACGCTTTAATTCATCGTAGTTTTCATGCTTTACCACCATTAACTATTAAATCAGGAGAAATGGTTAATGCTGTTTATGGTTTTACGACTGTATTACTCAAAGCTTTAAAAGAATTTCAGCCAAAATATATTGCATTGACTTTAGATCGCAAAGAAAAAACTTTTCGGCATAAACAATATGACAAATATAAAGCTAATAGAATTAAAGCTCCTGATGAACTTTATGCGCAGATTCCAAAAGTTAAAGAAATTGCGCAAGCTTTTAATATTCCAATTTTTGAATTAGCAGGCTTTGAAGCTGACGATTTGATTGGCACTTTAACAAAAAAAGTTGATGGTTCTGTTGAAAAAATTATTGTTACAGGAGATTTGGATGCTTTACAATTAATTGACGAAAATACTAAAGTTTTTACTATGAAGCATGGTTTGGCTGATTCAGTTTTGTATGACATTGAAGCTGTTAAACAAAGATATGGCTTATTGCCTGAGCAAATAATTGATTTTAAATCTTTGCGTGGAGATCCTTCTGACAATATTCCTGGAGTTAAAGGCATAGGAGAAAAAACGGCCATTGAATTATTACAAAATTTCAAAACTTTAGAAAATATTTATCAATATTTAAAAAAAGAAAAAAAACCAACAGATAAAATTAAACCTAGAATTGTTGCATTATTAGAACAGTACAAAGAAGACGCATTCTTAAGTAAAGAGTTAGCGACAATTAAATGCGATGTGCCATTTGAATTTTCATTAAACGATGCAAATTTTGGCTCTTTTGATCGTGAGCAAGTTGCTAAATTATTTAGTAACTTTGAATTTAATTCATTATTACCACGACTATATAATTTAACTGAAAATAACTTAAACAAACAATCTGAGCAAACAGATAAAACAATAGATAAATTTATCAGAGATAAAACAATGTTTAAATATCACTTAATTGATAATGAAGAAAAATTTGAAAAATTTATTAAACAACTAAGCGAACAAAAAGAATTTGTTTTTGACACAGAAACAATTGGTTGCGATTCTATTACAGCGGAATTATTAGGTATTAGTTTTTCATGGAAAGAAGGTGAAGCATATTATTTAGAAATCAAAAGTCAAAAGTCCATAAAGTCGAAAACCCATAAAATTGAGAGTCAGAATTTATTTAATTATTCACTCAATCAAAATCTCCCATCTTCACTCAATCAAAATCTCCCACTAGGAGATTCTGACAATATCAAAAATAATAAATGGCTTGAAAAATTAAAACCAATATTTAACAATGAAAAAATAAAAAAATATGGACATAATATTAAATTTGATATTGAGGTTATGGCCAGCTTAGAAATTAAAACTGCTGGAGTTGCTGGCGACAGCATGATCGCTTCTTATCTATTAAATCCTGGAGGTCGTAAACATAATTTAGATATAGTAACTTTTAATGAGCTTAATTTTCAAAAAATTACTAAAAAAGATTTGCTTGGCGAAGGTCGCGACAAAATTAATTTTAGCGAAGTTTCCTTAGATAAACTTTATATTTATTCTTGCGAAGATGCTGATTTTACTTTTAGATTAATTAAAAAATTAATATCCAAACTAAAAGAAGAAAAATTAATTAATTTATTTTTAGAAATTGAAATACCGTTAGTTGAAACTTTGGCACAAATGGAAATTTATGGCATTAAAATTGATATAGAATTTTTGACTAAAATTAAAGAAAAAGTTGACAAAAAAATTCATGAATTAGTTAATAAAATTTATGAATTAGCAGAAACCGAATTTAATATTAATTCCACTCAACAATTAAGAAAAATATTATTTGAAAAATTAGAAATTTCAACAACCGGCATAGCAAAAACCAAAACAGGATTATCTACTGGTGCCGATGAATTAGCTAAATTAAAAGATCAACATCCAATAATTATTTTAATTCAAGAATATCGCGAGTTAGCTAAACTTTCCTCAACCTATATTGAGGCTTTGCCTGAATTAATTAATTCTAAAACAGGCCGTGTTCACACTAGCTTTAATCAAGGCATTACCGCGACAGGCAGATTATCTTCTTCTGAACCAAATTTACAAAATATTCCTGTTAGAACTGAAATCGGCAAAGAGATTAGAAAAGCATTTATTGCTGACACGGGCTATCAATTATTATCATTAGATTATTCACAAATTGAATTGCGTTTAGCAGCGCATATGTCTGGTGATAAAAAAATGATTCAGGCTTTTCATAACAATGAAGATATTCACAAAGCAACAGCTAGCGCTATCAATGAAGTTGCTTTGTCGGCAGTAACGGCTGAAATGCGACAGCAAGCTAAGGCAACTAATTTTGGGATTCTTTATGGTCAAGGACCTCATGGCTTAAGTCAAAACGCTGAAATTCCTTACAATAAAGCTAAAGAATTTATTGATCAATATTTTAAAGTCTATCAAGAAGTTAAATTATTTATAGATAAAACAATTGAATTAGCGCGCAATCAAGGTTATATTGAAACTTTATTTGGCAGAAGACGTTATTTGCCTGAAATTAATTCTTCAATGCTACAAGTCAAAAAAACTGCTGAACGTATGGCAATAAATACGCCATTACAAGGCACGGCAGCTGATATAATTAAAATTGCGATGATCAGAATAAAAGAAATGATAGATAAAGAATATTCAACTGGCGAAATAAAAATGCTTTTACAAGTTCACGACGAATTGCTTTTTGAGATTAAAGATGATTTAATAGCAGAAGCAACTGAAAAAATTAAAGAAA
>JAURWF010000055.1 GCA_030655095.1 bacterium | reverse complement strand
AATTCATCATACACTATTGTTTCGCCACTAAGTGGCATTTTTTGCCTGATAACAAATTTTTCTCCAGCTTTTATTTTTTGATTAATTTCTTCCTTAGATAAATCCCTACATTTTCTATCATATCTTGGTGGTAATTTTTTATTTTGTTGTTCCTCGCGCATTTTTTGTAATCGTTCAGCGCTACAAAAACAATGATAAACTTTGTCTTCAACTAATAATTCATCAATATATTTTTTATAAATAGCTAATCGTTGGCTTTGAATATATGGGCCATATTTACCACCAATATGAGGACCTTCGTCAAACTTTAAACCAATCCAATCTAAAATTTTAATTAAACCTTCCGTTGCTCCCTCAACTTCTCTTTTCTGATCAGTATCTTCAATCCGCAAAATTAATTTACCGCCTAAACTTTTAGCAATCAAATAATTGAATAAAACAGTCCTCAAACTGCCGATATGTAAAAAGCCTGTTGGTGAAGGCGCAAAACGAACGCGAATATTAGACATAATGGTTAATATTTAATAACAAATAATAAATTTTCAATAACAAATTAACGCGAGAATCCAAAAGATAAAAGAATACAATTTAAAATAATAAAAACAACTAAAATAATACTAACAATGATTAGCATGCTTCGCAACTTTTTAATTTTTTCTTTATCAGTTGCTCTGTCTTTATTCAAAAGCAAATTAGTAAAGTCGTTAAGCAGATAAATATATTTTTTAATAAAAAATTTCATAATTTGCAAGTATTAAATTTTTCTAAAAATATTTTAGTAGAAGGTTTTCTTACTATATGGACTTGATTAGCTAGATCATCGCTATCAACCCAACGCCATGCGCTATGTTCCCAAAAATTAATTTTTATATCTTCGTCCTTTCCTAAAAATTCAGCGATAAACAAGCCTTGTTTTTGTCCTTTATAACCTTGAACATTTTTAGCTAAAACGCCAAATTTGGACATTCCTTTGCCAAACTCGTAAATATTTAATTTGGGAAAAATCGCAATAGGTTGAAATTTATCATTATTTATTTCTTCTCTTAATTCCCTTTGTCCAGCTTTCATTAAATTTTCTCCATCGGTGCCACCTTGAGGCAATTGCCAATGATTTTCCTCATTAGCTCTTTCAACAATTAATATTTTATATTTATTATTAAGTTCTTTTTTATAAAGTAAACAAACCACATTTGGACGATAAAGAAATGGCAAGATAAAACGCCAAAGAAAAAATTTTATGGGGAAAATTATAATTGCGTTATAAATTCTTTTCCAACGACTCGGTTGTTTTATTAATCTCCATAACCATTCTATTCCAATTGCTCTAAATAATTTTGGCGCCCGTTTAATTCTGTTTGTTAAAAAATCAAAAGCTCCTCCGACTCCTATCCCAAGTTTAACTGATTGTAAATTTTTTAAATTATGAAAAATAAATTTTTCCTGATAAGGAGCGCCGAATGTACAAAAAATTATTTCTGGTTGAAATTGTTTTATTGTTCCAAAAGTTTCAGAAGCGGAGCTTCGGGGAGTTCCTCGAAGCTCCACTTCTGAAACAACAAATTTTAATTTTGGATATTTTTTTATTAAAGCAACTGTGATATCTTGAGTGCTTGATAATCCATCTTTCAAATTAAAAATAGCCACTTTTTTATTTTGTTTTTCAGCTAATTCTAAAATATCTTTAACTAAATCAGCACCTGTAATTCTTGATAAATTTATACCCATAAACCAACCTGCGATTTTTAATCCAACTCCATCAGGTAAAGATAAACTAGCCTTATTTAATATATAAAAAAATTCTTCATCATGTCCTGTTGCTGTTAAAATAATTTCTGGATTAGGAGTAACAATATAATGCTGTTTTTTACTATTTAATATTTTTTCAATTTCTACCAAAACTTCTTTTTTAGTAAAGTTATTAATTTTAATACCCAAAATATTTATTAATCTCATAAACAAAGTATACTCAAAAAACTCACTTTTAGCAATTTAGCTAAATTCCTCGAGCTTCGCTTTGGTCTTGGATGTTTACCTTTTTTAATGATATGCGGCGCTTTGCTGATGTCCAAAAATCAGATAGTTCTTCGCTTTTTAAGAATGAACAAACTGTTAAATAAATAAATAAACCCATTAAACCTGCTACAAGGCCTTGAGTAAAAACTCCCCAAAATTTTGTCATATCAATATATGGCCAAATAACTAATTTCATTCCTTGAACAACAACTCCACAAACAATGGCTGCTGAAGAAAATTTAATAGTTGAAAATAAAATTTTTGATTCATCCAATGAGCCTATTTTCCAATGCAATGCTAGCCAAAGCATTATTAAATTAAGAATATTGGCTATAGAAAAAGCTAACGCTAAGCCAGCTACGCCCATTCTGCTAGATAATGTTAAAGATAGCCAAACATTAATAATTGCAACGACTATTCCAATAATAAACGGCGTTTTAGAATCATGCCTAGCATAAAAAACCCTAACCAACAAAGGAATTAACGCTTGAGCAAAAAGAGATAATGAAAAAAAACCTAAAGTATTAATAGTTAAAATTGTGTCTTGCCAACTAAACTGGCCTGTGCCCAAGACTACACGAATAATTTGCGCTCGCAGAGTAATTAGTAATACAGTAGCCGGCACAATAAAAAATAAAATCTGACGAATTACTAAAGAAATATTTTTAACTAAATCTTTTTTATTAAAAGCTACTGCTGATAAAGCAGGAAAAGCGGCCACAGCAAATGAAATACCAAAAATACCAATTGGAAAAGATTGTAAATTATTAGCAAAATTAAAAATTGTTAATGATCCGCCTGCTAATGTTGAAGCAACGATAGTTATTACAACCAAATTGATTTGCGAAATTGCCAAACTCATAGTTCTTGGCGCTATCATAGCGCCGATTTCTCTAATTTTCTTATTTTTAAGATTAAATTGAAAAGAATATTTAAAACCTAAATGAATAACTGCTGGTAATTGAATAATAAAATGAGCAAAAGCGCCTAGCACAACTCCCCAAGCCAAACCCTGAATCCCCCATAATGGCACAAAACATAATGCCCCGATGATTATTCCAATATTATAAAAAATTGGCGAAAGTGAATAAACGAAAAATCTTTTAAAAGATTGTAAAACACCACCAAAAACAGCGGAAATTCCTAAAAAGATTGGCGACAAAAACATAATTTTAGTCAAAGTTGTTGTTAAAATTAATTTTTCGCCACTAAAACCAGGGGTAATTAACTTCATGAAAAATGGAGCAAAAATTATTCCTAAAGCGCATAAAAATATCAAACTAACTGCAACAATATTTAAAATGCCGCTGACAACCTGCCAAGCTTCTTTATTTTTTTCTTTTTCAATGCCATCTTCTCTGTTCTTAATTAAACTTGTAAAAATTGGGATAAAACCAGCTGATAAAGCCCCAAGTATTAACAAATTAAAAATTAAGTCAGGAATACGAAAAGCTGCATAGTAAATATCCAAAGTATCGCCAGCGCCAAATTGCCCAGCCAGAATTCTATCACGGAATATACCTAAAAATCTGCTAATTAAAGAAGAAACCGCAATTAATAAGGCGGCTGTAGTAATACCATTTATTTTTCCATGGAATAATCGTTTTATCATATTTTTTATATTAGACTCCTGCCTGTCATTTCTTC
>JAURWF010000001.1 GCA_030655095.1 bacterium | reverse complement strand
GCGTATCACCAGCTTGGGTCGCGGAGATTTTTCATCAGCCATTCCGGTTGCGCGAGGCATGGAAAACAGCGTGCTGGGCAGGCTGTCGGAAACGCAGGTCAACCTCGCCCGGATTGATGCCCAGCGCAAGGAGGCGGAAGCAAGAAGTCAGCGCATGACCCAGCTATATGCCGCCTTGAGCCAGTGTAACCAAGCCATCGTGCGCTGCTGTAATGAGGACGAGTTGTTTTCGCAAATTTGCCGTGATGCGGTGGCCGTCGGCGGGATGAAAATGGCGTGGATAGGCTTGTTGGATGAACACAGCAAGCCGCTTAAATCGGTTGCATCTTATGGCAGCGGTACGAAATATCTGGACGAGATTCAAATCCTGGTCGATGAACATGAGGCAGCCGGGCGAGGTCCAACCGGAACAGCCTTGCGTGAAGACCGTCCTTTCTGGTGTCAGGATTTTCAGCATGATCCTGCTACCGCAATATGGCACGAACGCGGTGCAAAATTCGCTTGGGGGGCTTCAGCTGCGTTACCTTTGCACAGAAACGGCAGGGTCATCGGAGTTTTCAATCTATACGCCGATGAGGTCGATGCCTTCGGTCAAGCGGTACGCGACCTGCTGGTTGAAATGGTGATGGACATCGACTTTGCGCTAAACAATTTTGAGCGCGAAGCGCAACGTAGGCAGACTGAAAGATCGCTCGCCGATTCATACCATCTGCTTAAGACTATCATCGACACGGCGCCGGTGCGCATTTTCTGGAAGGATAAGCACTTGCGTTATTTGGGTTGTAATCCCTCTTTTGCCAAAGACGCCGGACAAGCATTTCTACAGGATATAGTCGGCAAGGACGACTTTCAGTTGTGCTGGAAAGAACACGCGGAACACTATCGGGCCGATGACCAGCGGGTCATAAATTCAGGCGTTTCCAAACTTTTCTATGAAGAAACCAAGACCCTGGCCGACGGCAGCACGATTGTCCAGCGCACCTCTAAAGTGCCGCTACAGAATGAGGCTAACGAAATCATCGGTGTATTGGGTGTTTATGAAGACATAACCGAGCAAAAGCGTACCGAGGAACGTATTCACTATCTGGCAAATTTCGATCCGCTCACCGGCTTGCCGAACCGCTCTCAACTGAATGACCATCTTAAACATGCGCTCAGTTTAGCGAAGCGCAGCAATGGACACTTGGCATTGATGTTCCTCGATCTCGATCATTTCAAAGATATCAATGACACGCTCGGGCACAGCATCGGTGATACCTTGTTGATCGAGTTGGCCAAACATCTGTCTTTGCTGCTGCGAGCGGAAGATACGGTGACCCGCTTGGGCGGAGACGAGTTCATTTTGTTGTTGCCCGCGGTTGATGCGCACGGCGCCGCGCATGTGGCGCAAAAGTTACTGGATGCCATTGCCGAATCTTACTGGGTTGAGCTGCATGACCTGACGCTGACGGCATCGATCGGTATTGCGCTCTACCCCGAGGATGGCGAGGATCTGGAAACGCTCTCCAAGAGCGCCGATGCCGCGATGTATCGAGCCAAACAGGAAGGACGCCAATGCTACCGTTTCTTTACCCCGGAAATGCAGGCGCATTCGGAACGCAATCTGCTGTTGGTGAACGCCTTGCGTCATGCGCTGGAACGCGGCCAATTACGGTTGCATTACCAGCCGCAAGTGTCTATGCAAGACGGGCATATTATCGGGGCGGAGGCCTTGTTGCGCTGGCAGCATCCCGAACTTGGCAGTGTGTCTCCGGCAGAATTTATTCCTGTCGCGGAAGTCAGCGGGCTAATCCTGCCGATCGGCGAGTGGGTATTACGGTGCGCCGTGCGCCAGGCAAAAGCCTGGCTGGAGGCCGGCTTTGCCCCATTGATTATCGCAGTGAACCTGTCTGCGGTGCAGTTTCGTCATCCCGATCTGCCGGAGCTGATCACGCGTATACTCGACGAGGAAGGCTTGCCGCCCGAATACCTGGAACTGGAGTTGACCGAAGGTGTGGCGATGAACAACCCGCAAGAGGCCATCGCGGTGATGAACAATCTGCACGAGCGCGGGGTTCGCATGTCGGTTGACGATTTCGGTACCGGCTACTCCTCACTCAGTTACCTGAAGAAATTTAAAGTGTACAAACTGAAGATAGACCAGTCGTTTGTGCGCGACATCAGTACCGACCCGGAAGACAAAGCCATCGTTAGCGCCATTATCAACTTGGCGAAGAGTCTGGGCCTGAAAACCATTGCCGAAGGTGTCGAAACGGTAGCGCAACAGGCGTTCCTGCGCGAACAAGGTTGTCATGAAATGCAGGGTTATCTGTTCAGCAAGCCGGTGCCGAGCGAGCAGTTTGAAGCATTGCTGAAACAGGGTATCGTTGGTTGATCTTAGAAAAATCATTTGATCCACGAAAAACACAAAAAGCACGAAAATATTCAAAGAGATATTAAGTTGTGAATTGTCACCAAAAGGGTGAATGTCTGTTTTAACACAACATACTGATTTATTTTGTGTCTTTCGTGGACTTACTGCGGTTTTTAGGTTAAAGCGCTTGGGTTTGTTGATAGAGGCGCTAGTCGGTAGCCGAACAGCGGCCTGGGTAGGGTCAAGATGCAAACGGATAAAAAAATTCAGCGGAAGCGTCGATTTTGTCATGCGTCATTCGACTAAGGGTGCAGGCAAAATAATCCAAACCATTCAATCCTAAACAGGGGAATAACATGACCACTAAACCCATACCAGACGGCTGCCACACGCTAACCGCATACCTGACCGTCAAAGGCGCATCGGATGCGCTGGAGTTCTACAAAAAAGCCTTCGGCGCCACCGAGCTGCTCCGGCTCAATATGCCGGACGGGAAAATTGCCCATGCCGAATTTAAAATCGGCGATTCGATCTTTATGATTTCGGATGAATATCCGAATTGTACCTCAACCTCTCCTGAAACACTGGGCGGCAGTACGGTCAAGCTGCATCTCTACGTAAGCGATGCCGATGCCACTTTTTCCAATGCCATCAAGGCAGGGGGCAAAGAAACGATGCCGCTGGAAAATCAATTTTGGGGCGACCGCATGGGCTCGCTGGTCGATCCTTTCGGCCATCACTGGCTGATCGCCACCCACGTCGAAGATGTCGATCCTGGCGAATTTCCAAGCAGGATGGCGGCTTGCTTCGCGGGAAAATCCGCGTGAGACGAGGTTATTTAGCCATCCGGAACTATTTAAGTCACGAGAGCAGAGCTCAACTTGCAGTTTAACAAGGAGATAATGATGAATAACGTAACGAAATTTAAACCCAACCCTGAGCTGGACCTTATGTTTGAGCGCATGGTTGACGTACCCTTAGAACTTGTTTGGGCAGCTTGGACAACGCCGGAACAAATTAAACAGTGGTTCACGCCCTCACCGTGGAAAACGGTTGATTGTGAAATTGATCTTCGTCCCGGCGGAATTTTTAATACCTTGATGCGCTCACCGGAAGGGCAGGAGTTTCCTAACCTCGGTTGTTACCTTGAAATTGTTAAAAACGAAAGACTGGTTTGGACTAATGCCCTTGAACCTAACTTTCGGCCCGCTAAACGCCCTGTCGAAACGCCCGGACATGAGTGTGCAGAATTTTCATTTACAGCGGTGATTTCGCTGGAACCCTACGAAAAAGGCACAAAGTATACGGCGCTAGTTATGCACTCGAATACGGAAGACCGTGCCAAACATGAACAAATGGGCTTCCAAGAAGGTTGGGGAACGGCGCTCGATCAACTCGTTGCCATGATTAAAAAGATGTAAAACAAAGCACTGCGAGGCGATAGCGATGCACCTTGCAGAACACTTAATCAAAAAGCATAAGGAGCAAACCCATGCGATTTATGATGCTGATGATCCCCAAAGGGTATGAACATGCAACGCCCGGCGCTATGCCGGATGTCGACGCCGTTGCCGCGATGATGGAATACAACAAAGCCTTGCAAGAGGCCGGTGTGCTGCTCGCGCTCGACGGCCTGCATCCACCGTCAATGGGCGTGCGCGTCACA
>JAURWF010000021.1 GCA_030655095.1 bacterium | reverse complement strand
AAGATATAAAAAAATTACAATTAGCTACTTTAATGAGGCTACCAGCAATGGTCTAAGGGCAAAATAGCCTTAATTTGTCTGATTTATTAAATTGTTAAAGGGCTTTTTAGACAGCCTGAGAGCCCGGAGAGCGGGAATCCAGGAGTAAATAGCAAATAGTTGACGACAGACTCTTAATTGCACAACTCGCAATAACAATATTTTTTTAACTTTACAGACTTTACAGACTTTACGGACTTTATGGACTTTATGGACTTTACAGACTTTACGGTATATACCGATTAAATTCTTTTTCTTTCTCTAATTGTTGTCTTTTTTTAGGAATTTTCATTGCTTCCTTTATTATACAGAATAGCCAGACAACCAAAACAACAAGCCATAATAAATACCAAAAACGAGCTGTCAAAAAAGGAACCATTTCGTGATTAAGAAACAATGATAGCAATCCAATAACCCCATTAATTAAACTAAAATAATATAATTGTCCCCACATTTTAGAATACAGTCCTTTCTTTTTTAACATCTTCATATAACCAAAGATAATAGTAAAAAAAATTAAAGCTATAATCATTACTAAAAAAATTTTTTGCGCTAATGGAGTTAAAACATCCGGCCTTAAATTAAACCAAAACTTTAAAGTTAGTAAATTCCCCATAGTAATAATAAATTAATAATTAAATCTTATTTGTTATTTAACAAAAATTAATCCGTAATGATATGGCCCTGCATCAAATTCATCTTCCAAATGCATCCCAAGTCTATTCGCAGTTGCCACCATCAATTCCTTGCTAACTCTCTCTTCAACTGGTGGACCAAAAGGAACAGCAACATTTTTCCACTCAACTATCACTAGTCTACCTCCTTGCTTAATTAATCTTATTGCTTCACGTACTATTTCAGCGCGTTTATGCGATTGATACAAAGTATTAATTAATAAAGAAATATCTATGCTAGCTGATTCAATTTTAGTGGCGCCAAAAACTTCTAAATTACTCCAAATAGTTTTAACATTCTCGCAATTTTCTATTCTAGCGCGTTTGGCAATAGTTTCTAAAACTGTTTTTAAAATATCTACTGCGTAAAGAATTCCTTTTTTTCCAACAATCTTCGCAACTGGAAAAACAAAATGCCCAGAAGTACCACAACCCAAATCAGCGACTTTCATCTTTTCAGATACATGCGCTTTAGCCAAAATCAAAGCTGTGTCAATTAAAGCATTTCCCCCTGTTAACATAGTCATAATAAAAAATTACAAATCTAAATATAATTTATTAACTACATTATAGTTTATTTAAATTTAATTAACAAGAATTATTTTTGTAAAACTTTAGCGAAGCTCAAACGATGAATTGAACAGGGACCATATTGCTTCAATCGTTCTATATGTAACTTGGTGCCATAGCCCTTATGTTGATCAAAACCATATTGAGGATATTGCTGATAAAAATCTAACATTAATCGATCTCGTGTTACTTTAGCAATAATAGAAGCAGCCGCAATAGTCAAAATCTTTTCATCACCTTTAATAATCGCTTCCTGAGGCAAAGATAAATTTGATATTTTTAAACTACCGTCCAAAATTATAAAATCTGGTTTTTGTTTAATAGCTCCTAGCGCTTTTTTCATTGCTAAAAAAGTAGCTTGTAAAATATTAATCCTATCAATCGTTTGATTATCACAAATACCTATACCAACGCCCAAAAAAGACTGCTTAATTAGCGGATAAAGAGCTTCTCTTTTTTTTAAAGACAGTTTTTTAGAATCATTAATTTGCTGAAGTTCCTCGCTTATTTTTTGATCAACACAAAAAACAACACAAGCAGCCACTACTGGTCCCGCCAAAGGACCTCGTCCAGCTTCATCTAAAGCTGCTATTATTTTATAGCCTTGATTAAAAAACTCTTTTTCTTCAGAAAAATCCAACATAAACTCTTATTTTATTCCTTGCAAATACTTATAAGCCGACAAAGCTGCTACTGCTCCTTGACCACAAGCAATAACAATTTGATTAAAGCTTACTTGAGTAACATCGCCAGCAGCAAAAATGCCAGACTGACTTGTTTGACAATTAAGATCAATAATAATTTTTTTATTAACATCGAGCTTAACCAAATCAGCCACTATCCCAGTATAAGCCTCTCTCCCTATTTCTATAAATAACCCATCAAGATTTATTTCCCTGTCTTTGTTGGTTATACTATTAATAATTTTTATTTTTTCTAATTTATTTTGACCTATTATTTCTTGTACATTACTATCAAAAATAATTTCAATATTATCTCTTTGCTGAACTTTCGTTGCTAAAGCTTCAAAACCTCTAAAACGACTTGTGCGATGAATTAAAAAAACTTGACGAGCAATTTTTGACAAAACTTCAGCAGCATCCAAAGCCGCATTACCTCCGCCAACGACTGCGACTACTTTATTTTTAAATAATGGACCATCACAATTAGCACAATAACTAACTCCTTTGCCAGAAAATTCTTTTTCACCAGAAACATTTAACCAACGTGGCGATAAACCCATCGCCATAATAATTGTTTTGCAAAGATATTGTCCTTTATTAGTAATTACAGAAAAAATATCATTATTTTTTATTATTTCCTCAACTTCTTCTGTTTTCATTTCAACACCCAAAGATTTAACCTGATCTTCCATCTTCTGAATCAACTCAAAACTATCAATCACTTTAAATCCAGGATAATTTTCAATAGTTGATGCCATCGCTATTTGCCCACCAACCTGCCTTCCAATAATTAAAGTTTTCATTTTTCGTCTTACAGCATAAATTCCAGCCGTCATCCCTGCCGAACCAGAACCAATAATAATTGTATCGTACATAAAATTAATTAGTTAATAAGTTATTTAATTTATTCTAATACTTGCTTTAATCTTCGTCAAATAACTTTTCTAAAAAACAATCCATCTTCTGTTTTTAATTATTGAGAAAAATACAAAAGATTGACTTTAGTCCACGCTACCGTGGACTAAAGTCTAAAATTAAATCTTCTAATAGCTCTGCGCAAAGACATTCTTTTGATAGCAGATCAAAAAAAATCTTTTTAAAACCTAAAATATTAACATTATTTTTTTTAAGTCCACGCTAGCGTGGACTTTCGTCACATTAAAATTATTCACTTTTCCCCAGTCTATCCACTGTCAATATTTTCGCTAATATTAGTAAAACTAAAAAAGATAAGTCCACGCTACTGTGGACTTATCCCCTCTGAAGTTAAACAGGACTTTAGTCCACGCTAGCGTGGACTAAAGTCAAAATCATGTAAAAATATTCCTTAGCACACTCCCATTCTAAAAAAAAGCTGTCGCCGAATTTCATATTCGGCGACAGCCACAAAAAAAATCATATTATCAAATAATGCCATATTATTCACATTCAAAATGCGGGCACCCGCAAGGGGTGCCCCTACCGATTTTTTTATTTTTTTAAATATCTATCAATTAGTTCTATTAAATTGTCTTTACTGCAACAACCATTAATTTGCTCAACAATTTTCCCGTTTTTAAAAAGAATAATTGTTGGCACACTCATAATTTGGTACTTTTCTGTCACAATTTGACTCTCGTCAATGTTTACTTTGCCAATTTTAATGTTTTTGTCCTTATATTCCTCTGTAATCTCATCAATTATTGGGCTTAATAATCGACAAGGACCACACCATGGCGCAGAAAAGTCAACTAAAGCCAACTCTACGTTGTTTTCCACCTCTTCTTGAAAATTTTGATCAGTAAATTGCATAAATTTTTATGTTTCGTTCCATATGAAACTTAGTTAGTTAATTAATTAGTCAATTAATATTTATCTTATTTTTTTTAATCCATTTTTCCGCTAATATTTCTGTATTTTTGAATTAGGGATAAAAAAATATTTTTTAAACAAATTCTTAATTTTCTTCGCTTTAATGGCATTTTTAGAAATTTTCATTTTGTGTCTATATCCTTTTCTTTCAATAATTTTTCTTAATAGATTAATAACATTATCATTTATCTCCGTATATTTATTATATATTTTTTCAATTTCCTCTACAGCTCGCTTATCAAGCCAAACCTCAATATGAAAATCACCAAAACTATTAATATAGTAATTTTTTTCAAATAGATCCTCACCAAGACAATAGCATTGAGCAGGTTTTCCGTCAAAATATTTTTTTATCTCAATATCAAGCGCTTTATCTCCAGCAATTAAATTCATCCAAAAGATTCCTTGTTTTTTTGCTTCTTTAATAAGGTTTATTTCATTTTGCTTACGTGCAATAAGAAACCATTCATGAGGATTGTATAAAAAAACAGTACTGCCAACTAATATATTTTTTAAAAACAAAATAAAAGCATGCCCCCAAAACATATCTAACGATATTAAGCTATTAAAATTGTATGTTATATATTCTTTTTCTTCTAATTTAAGAATATTAGCTTCGTTAGAGCTACTAGAATGCAACTCTATTTCTGTAAAGAAGTTTTTCATTTTAATTATCCACACTTGGTGCAACGATACCATTTTTCCGCTTAAAGCAATTATTTCTTTTCTTTTGAGTTTTCTTATTGCCAAATAAACACTTTGTTTCGGCGTATCTTGTCTTAATTTTTGAATTTTCTTAATAATTGTAATTGTTGACAACGATCCATCTTTAAGCAAATTAATTATTTGAGACTCAATTGTTTGATCTATTATTTCTTTCATGCGCATATCGTAGCATAAAAGATAGTAAAAGTAAACTAATAGTTTACTAATCAGCGTTTTAGGTCATTTTTATTGCTGAATTTTAGCATTATGTTATATTGGCTAGTTAATTGTTCATTAACAATCTATTCAAAAGGAGGAAAAGAAAATGAAAAAAACAAAAATAGAAAAAATACCATTTTCTGCTTTTATGACGCCGGGAGAAATAAAAGGGATGAAAGCAAGAACAATTGTCTCTTTCTCTCTTCTTTTTGTAGGAATAGTCTGTTTTTTTGCTTCATTGCAATTGTTTCCCACAACAATAGGATGGATTAACTTCCTATTACCTCTCTTTACAGTCACCGGGATTGTTGGAGGAGCTCTAGTAGTAACATGGGAAGGTTGAGACAAATGTCATTTTGATGGATTAGAGACTTGAGTTACTAAATTCAAGTCTCCTTTTTCTTTTTAAAATTTAAAAGCAATCACATTGGGTTTGTCCTGAACAAGTTCGCTCTCATTTTTGACAGTTAGTTGTTATACAAAGAACTTCATTGTTGTAGACTTACTTTTAATCTACCGTTGTGACCTCCGAGCCACAATCCAGAAATGATTAAGTTTGTGTCATTGCGGGCTTGACCCGCAATCCAGGAGTAGAAACGTATAATCATTGTCTATGCAACATAAAGAATAGAAAAACACTTTAAGTTTAATTGTTTTTAAAATTAATATTTTAATAATAGTATTTACATTCCTACTGTTAAACCCTGGATTGCGGGTCAAGCCCGCAATGACACAAAGCGCGGAAATGATATTATTTTTTCTAATCTTTTGTCCAGAATGAGGTGGACTGATACACAATTTTCGATTCCTCTGATTCTGGCATAGCAAGAATATAAACTTGAAAATCTTTTTGTTCAAGTTTTTTTTAACCACGGAAACCACCCTTCGTCAGAATGGCCGCCCCATCCATGAATTATAAAAACTCTTTTTATAAGCGTTTATTTTTTATTTAATGTTCTATCTTTTATAAACTTTGGTGGACCATAAGGGACTTGAACCCTTGACCTCTTCCATGCCATGGAAGCACTCTAGCCAACTGAGCTAATGGCCCAAAAATCAATTATCAATTACGAATTATCAATTATATTTAATCCTAACTTAATATGCTATAATTTACCTAACATTAACCAAAAGATTAAATACTTTAAAACCTACTTAATTGTCTAATATAAAAATTTATTACTTCACTCCCATTAATTTGTAATTGATAATTCGTAATTGATAATTTAATTAACTTGTGCCCTCGAGAGGAATTGAACCTCTGTCTAGGGCTTAGGAGTCCCTTGTTCTATCCGTTAAACTACGAGGGCTTAATCTTTTATTACCATACAATACTTTATTTTTTTTGACAATACTATTAACTTTAGTGTAAAGTTAAAAAATTATAGAGTTATTGCAATACTTTCACCGAATAATTACGTTTGTCGCTAAACACTATTTTCTACGACAGCCCTATATAATAAAATTAATTTAAATTATTTTAACAATACTATTATGTTTAACAAACAAGAACAAGGAGAAAATTTTAAGGAGGTTGAAACTATAATCGGACCATCGGTTAAAATTAAAGGAGACTTTCATGGCACAAATAATATGATAGTGGAGGGGATTGTTGAGGGCAGTCTAAAAACTAGTAGCAGTTTAAGAATAAGCGATAAAGCCAAGATTACGGCTAGCGTTGAGGCTAAAGAAGCTATAATTAGTGGCGAAATTAAAGGCAATATTAAAATTCATGGTTATCTAGAAATAACTGCTACGGCCAAAATTTTTGGCGACATAGAAGCTTCAACTTTATCAATTGAACGTGGCGCAATTATTAATGGCAATTGTACTATGTCTACTAATGTGGTCGAACCAAAAAAATAGCTAAAACAAATGAATATTTATATTTACGATTCTTTTTTGAATCAAAAAAAATACGAACGTATTCTGGCACAAATTGAAACACGAATCACTGATTTAGGTCTTAATGGCAAAATTGCAAGGCTAAGTGTCATGAATAATATCAATGAGGTTGTTAGCAGAGAAACAAAAAACAAAGTCAAAACAATAATCGCTGTTGGCAATGATCAAACAGTTAATAAAATAGTCAATGCTATGATTGATTGCCAAGTTCCTTTAGGAATAATACCTATCGGCAAAGAGAACAATAACATTGCTCAAGCATTAGGTATTGATTTTGAAGAGGCTGCTTGTGAAATTTTATCAGCCAGACGAATTACAAAAATAGACGTCGGCTTAGCTAATAATACCTATTTTTTGCTACAAGCTACTATTGTTAATCAAAACACAACTCTAGAAATCAGCCAAAACTATTCTATAGAAATTGCAGACAAAGGAGAGACACAAATTATTAATTTATTATCACCAAATATTAATTTGCCAATAAAAACAAGGATTAATCCTCAAGATGGGCTTTTAGAGTTATTTATCAAAACCAAAGCAACAAAAAATATTTTCAATCAAGCTCCTGGCTATTCTATTCTTCAAATTAAAAAAGTTTTAATTAAAAACACAAAATTTCCTGTTGTCTTAGACAATATCACAAATATCTCTTCTCCAGTAGAGATTAGCTTGCTTAAACAAAAACTAAGCGTAATCGTTGGACGTAACAGAAATTTTTAACTTTTTATTAGTCTTATTGTTTAATAACGACCAATTTTGGCTCTGTTTTTTGTTTAAATAAATAAGCCTGTTGTAATGCTGCTAAAACCGTAGTAATTAGCCAATAAAGAGCTAATCCTCCTGGAAAAGACAAACAAAAAAACACTGTCAAAGCTGGCATAAAATAAAGCATTTGTTTGTTCATAATAGCCATCATGTCCTCGTCTTTTGATCCTTCTCCTTTAATAGCCGGTCGCGTAGTAATCATCATTTTTGCTTGCCAAAACTGTGCAAGTCCCGCTAAAATCGCCAAAACAACGTTTGGTTTAGCTAAATTAATTATACCTAAAGAAATATAGTTAATAGCTTCTGGTCTGTAAATAAATCCGTAAACATTGTCCAATCCTTTGCCACTTAAACCATCTTGAAAAACCAAAAAAACTGCCCAAAGAAAAGGTAATTGAATTAATAATGGCAAACAAGAAGAAAATGGGCTAACTTTTTCTTCTTTATATAAATTCATCATTTCTTTCCCCATTTTTTCTTTATCATTAGCGTATTCTTTTTTTAATGCCTCAATTTTTGGCTGAATCTCTTGCAATGCTTTCTGTGATTCTATTGCTTTTTTAGACAAAGGCAAAAAAGCCAATTTAATTAAAATTGTTAAAACTATTATTGCCAAACCAATATCGTGTCCTGGAATAATATTATAAAGAAAAACCAATAAATTTAAAATCGGCTGATAAAAAACTACATGAAAAAAATTATGCATAAAATAAATTTTAAAAAATTAATAATTATTTTAACGGATCCCAACCTCCTGGATTAAACGGATTACAACGCAAAACTCTCCAAATAGCTTTAATTCCGCCTTTAATTACGCCATATTTTTCAATAGCAGCTATAGCATAATCAGAACAAGTCGGTCTAAAACGACAATAGCCTTGAGGAAAAATAAACTTAAAAAAACCATGATCAAAAGATAAGGTTTTTTGATATACTTTTAACAGTTTAATAACAAAAAAACGAAAGTAGAGTATTAGCACAAAACAAATTAAGATTTACTTTTATTATTAGCTCTGTTGCCTTATAATTTAAACATTCTAAGTCTGCTTAACCCTTGTTCTATTTCTTTTTTAATCTCTTGATAAGAGGGGATTCGCCTCAGTGCATTTTTTTTAGCTCCAGATAAAGCTATAACTAAAATATCATACCCTGTTATTGTTTTATCTGCCTGAAGTCTAAATACTTCCTTAACACGACGTTTAAATTTATTACGCTCAACAGCTTTTTTGCTAACTTTACGACTAATTATAACGCCTAAACGATTTTGACCAAGCTCATTAGCTAAAACTTTTAAACCAATAATTTGGCCATAGCAAGAACGTCCTTGTTTAAAAATTCTATCAAAATCTTTATCTTTTGTTAAACTTCTAATTTTTACAGACATAAATTAGTCTAAAGTCTAAAGTCATTTGACTTTATAGACTTTACAAACTTTTGACTTTATAGACTTTATAGACTTTATAGACTTTATAGACTTTATAAACTTTATAGACTTTATAGACTAATTCCGGCTATTTTGATAGTTTTTTTCTCCCTTTTGCCTGACGTCTTTTTATAATTTTACGTCCAGCTTCCGAGTTCATTCTTTTTCTAAAACCATGTTTTTTCTTAGCGCGCCGTTTATTCGGCTGATACGTTCTTTTAGTAGCCATATTTTTTATCTTTTTTATATTTTAATAAAAACTAAACTTTCTAAAAAGAGCTTAACATTAATTAATTATTTATGCAAACAAAAAATAAAAAATTTTTTATCCACTTGTTATCAACAATTTTTAGCCCTTGCTAGCTGTTTTACTTGTTGCTATACTTCTAAAAATATAATAAGTGTCTGTCTCCAAATACTCTTTTTGAGTATAAAATTTGAAATTTTATGAATAACGAACAACTTTGGCAAGCAATTTTAGGAGAAGTTGAATTAAACTTATCACGAGCCAACTTTACTACATGGTTTAAGCACACTTTTATTTCTTCGTGTGAAAACGACAAAGTAATTATTTGCGTACCTACTAATTTTGTTAAAACTTGGTTAGAAAAAAAATATCACCAAGAGCTATCTACTGCTTTTAAAAACGCTGGACAAATAAACATAAAAGAAATTATCTATAAAGTTGAAACCAGAAAAATTACCCCAGACAACGAACTTCCAAAAAATATTAATAACAATAAAAATAATGAGACAATCAATAGGCCCCCTATCCTAAATCGTTTTGGTCTTAATCCTTATTATTCTTTTAACAACTTTGTTGTTGGCAAAAACAATGAATTAGCTCATGCAGCATGTCAGGCTGTTTCTGCAAACCCTGGCCACGCTTACAATCCTTTATTTATTTATGGTGATGTTGGCTTAGGAAAAACACATCTATTACAAGGAATTGGCCACGAACTAGCAAAAAAAACCAATAAAATTTTATATGTTTCAAGCGAAAAATTTACAAACGACTATATTAACGCTGTTCGTAGCGGACAAGCTAAAGAATTTAAGGATCTTTATCGCAATGTTGATTTATTATTAATTGATGACATTCAGTTTATGGGAGGCAAAGACGGCACTCAACAAGAATTTTTTCATACTTTTAATGATCTTCATCAAACAAATAAACAAATTGTCATTTCTTCTGATAGACCGCCAAAAGCCATTCCTGCTTTAGAAAAAAGATTATCATCTAGATTTGAATGGGGAATGACAGTTGATATTTCTGCTCCTGATTTAGAAACAAGAATTGCTATTTTAGAAGCCAAATGCAAAGAAAAAAACTATAAAATGGAAGAAAAAATTTTAACTTATATTGCCAACCATGTTCAAAACAACGTAAGAGAACTAGAGGGGGCTTTAACTCGCTTAATTGCTTTCTATGAATTTAATAATACTCAACCATCAATTGATACTACTAAAAACATCTTATCTGGTATTATTTCTAGCTTTCAAACAAAATCAACTACCCCAAAGACTATTATTGATACTGTAGCAAAATTTTTTGATATCAATATTAAAGAATTAATCGGCTCTAGTCGCAAAAAAGAAACAGTTATTCCACGACAAATAATAATGTTTTTAATGCGTCAAGAAATTAGTGCTTCTTATCCTTTAATTGGTCAGGAACTTGGAGGGCGTGATCACACAACAGCAATGCACGCTTTTAATAAAATCCACAAAGAGATAGAAGAAGACGAGAAGTTAAAACAAACCATTAATTCAATAAAACAGTTGCTTTACAACAACTGTTAATAAGTTTGTTGATAAACAGTTATTATTAGGTAGCTTACATGTTAATAAAAAAAATAAAAAAAATTTATTAACACATAGTATCAACAGTTATTGCCCAGTTATCTACAACTAAAGCACAGGATTAAAAATGCCTTTTTACCTAAGTTTAGATAAAAAACAATCTTTCTTTTACTTTTCAACAGCCTTATTATTGTTATTAATTTATATATTATATATTATTATTTAAACTCTTCTAAATTATGAAAATTTTAAGTCTACAAGAAAATTTAAAACAAGGATTGTTTATAGTTAGTCACATTGCTGGAAAGAACATTAATTTACCAATTTTAAACAATGTAATGATCAAGGCTCATGAAGGAAATATAAAAATATTAGCGACTAACTTGGAGATGGGCATTACAACAATTGTGCGAGGAAAAATAGAAGAAGAAGGTTCGTTTACGGTTGATTCAAAAATAATAAGTGAATGCATTAATTTATTGCCTAATAAAAAAATCGGAATAGAATTAAAAGACAATAACTTACTAATTGATAGCGATAATTATCAATTAAAAATAAAAGGTCAATCAGCCGAGGAATTTCCTCTTATCCCAGAGGTTGATAAAACAAAATATGCTAGTGTTCAAGTGGATGATTTTAAGAAAGCTATTTCTCAAATTATTTTTGCAGCTTCTTTAAGTGAGATTAAATTAGAATTATCAGGAGTTGCTTTTTCTTTTAATAATGATAATTTAGTTTTAGCGGCAACGGATAGCTATCGTCTGGCTGAGAAAAAAATTAAAATAAAAACTAATAACAACGAAGAAGAGAGAATTATTGTGCCAGTTAAGACATTGCAAGAATTGGTTAGAATATTAGCAGGTATTCAAATAAGCTTGGATGACAAAGAAGAGGATAATCTTAAAATTTATGTTTCTGATAATCAAATTCTTTTTGCTTATAAATCAATGGAGCTGGTTTCTCGTTTAATTGAAGGACAATATCCTGATTATCAACAAATTTTTCCAACAACAAGTAAAACTCAGGCGCTAATTAATCGGACAGAATTAATAAGAGCAACTAAACTAGCTTCATTATTTTCTAAAATAGGAATAAATGATATTAATTTAGATTTTCCTAAAGAAAAAAATCAATTAGTGCTTTCTGCTACTTCGGGGCAATCTGGTGAAAATGTTACTAATTTGGAAGCTAAGGTGTTTGGGGAAGACAATGGAATTGTTGTTAATTATCGCTATTTATTAGATGGGCTAAATAATATTGAAGGAGAAATGGTTAAGTTAGAAATAATTGATAATAATACTCCATGTATTATTAGGTCAGAAAAAGAAACTGATTATCTTTATATTATTATGCCAATTAAGCAGTAGGAACAAGACATTGCCTTGTTTCTACCTTACAATAATCTTTATTTCCTTACTTTTAATAGTTTGTCCGTTCCAGCCTTGAATTTCGGAGTTTAACCAATAAACACCAGAGGTTGGTTGAGTAGTCCATTCAAATTGGATGTTATTTTTATCTGGTTGATTAAAAGTTGTTAGATTAATTGCCTCTCCTTCTAATGGCTTTAAATAAAAATTTATTTTAGCGACTTGTTCGTAGCTATTTAATAATGTTTTAATAGTAAAAGGAAAATCGGTTTTAGTTAAAGTGACTTCGTCTGCAGGCATTAGCCACTCAAGGCTAATGTTTTTTATTTTTCTTTTTTCATTTAAGATTAAATTAAAAGTTGTTTTTTGCTCAGAGCAGTTATTTATGTCGTCGCAAACTTTAACTATCAAATCATGAAAGCCATTATCAAGAAAGCTAATTGACTTTTTTAGATTAAAAGGATAGCTGGTACTAGTGGCAAATAAATTATTATTTAAATAATATTCAACATTATTAATGCCTCGTGGTGCTGTTGCGTTAATATTGACAGATAAAACTGATTCCATAATTGATTGATTATTCGTTGGACTTTCTGTGTTTAAAATTGGCTTATTCTCAAGAGTGTGTAAATTGTCATATTCTGTTGGAGGAGAGGATGTTGCAAATCCTTGCTTGGAAGCCCAAGCTAAAACAGGAGTTTCCCATAAAGTAAATTGTGGATCAGTTTGGGGGGCAGCTGGAGGAGGGCCTGTTGGATTGTTTTTGTCAATATAGTAAAGGATTGAATGACTTTGTTGAAAAGTTTTTTCTTCAATAAAATTAGCTGGAGTAAGTTCAGTTGCTAATAAACCAGAAGCTTTATCAATTTTTACAACAATTTTTCCTTCAAT
>JAURWF010000020.1 GCA_030655095.1 bacterium | reverse complement strand
AGCTACAAGAATTTATAAAGCAGCAATAGCTACGCGAGATATAATGATTCAATTAGGCATTGCAAGTGACGGAGGAAAAGACAGTCTTTCTATGGCTACAAAAGTGAATGACAAGATTATAAAATCACCAGGCGAATTAACTATTTCTGCCTATGCTCCCGTCCCGGACATAAATAAAATTTTAACTCCGGATATTAAAAACCCTGGAAAAAGTAATTTATGGATTATTAATTTAGGAAATAAAAATTATAGAATGGGCGGAACAGCCTTAGCGCAAACATTTAAACAAGTTGGGAATGAATCGCCAGATATAGAAAATGTAGAAATGTTAAAAAATTCATTTAATGCTATTCAAAAAATGATTGATAAAAATATTATTTTATCAGGTCATGATCGTTCTGATGGAGGCCTTATTATTACTTTATTGGAAATGGCTTTTGCTGGCAATGTTGGTTTTGAAATATATCATAAAAATTTAGACATTGATCCTATTTCTTATTATTTCAATGAAGAGTTAGGTTTGGTTGTAGAAGTTAGTTTAGAAAAAGAAAAAGAATTTTTAAACACAATTAAACATTTCAAATTATCTGAAATTACTTTTAAATTAGGAAAAACAACCAAAGAACAAATTGTAAAAATTAGCAATAATAAAGAAATTTTGCTTGAAGAGGATATGAAAAAATTGAGAGCAATGTGGGAAGAAACTAGTTTTGAATTAGAAAAACTTCAGACAAATATAAAAATGGCTGAACAAGAAAAGAAAAATGTTTATGCTCAAAAAGAGCCAAAATATAATTTAACTTTTATTCCAAAGCCAACTTCAGAAAAGATATTAAAAAAAGAAAACAAGCCAAAAATAGCAATTTTGCGCGAAGAAGGAAGCAACGGAGACAGAGAAATGACCAGCGCATTTTATCAAGCTGGCTTTGAAGTTTGGGATATTACGATGACAGATTTATTGAAAGAAAAAATTAGTTTAGACGATTTTAGAGGACTTGTTTTTGTGGGAGGATTTTCATACGCCGATGTTTTGGGCTCTGCAAAAGGTTGGGCTAGTACAATTCAATTTAATAAAAATTTAAAAAAAATGTTTGATGATTTTTATAATCGTTCAGATACTTTTTCTTTTGGAGTTTGTAATGGTTGTCAGCTTATGGCTCATCTTGGCTGGATTCCGTGGCAAGGGATTAATGATAAGTTGCAGTTAAATTTCACAAAAAATAAATCAGAAAGATTTGAATCGCGTTGGACAACAATTAAAATTCTTCCAAGTCCATCAATAATGCTTAAAGGAATGGAAGGATCTGTTCTCGGCGTTTGGGTAGCTCATGGCGAAGGTCAGATTTCATTTTCTGAAAAAAATATATTAAAAAAAATAAAAGAAAAAAACTTAGCGCCAATTGTATATATAGATGATGATGGTAAAGAAACTGAAAAATATCCATTTAATCCAAACGGTTCGTTATTTGGAATCACTGGACTTTGTTCATCTGATGGACGACATCTTGCAATGATGCCACATCCAGAAAGAACATTTTTAAAATGGCAATGGCCATGGATGCCAGAAGAAATGAAAAAAAATCTTAAAGCATCTCCTTGGCTTAAAATGTTTCAAAATGCTTTTTATTGGTGTGAAAAGAATAATTTAAATAATTAAAATATGATTAATTACGAAGACAGAGGAGTATCTCCTCATAAACCTGATGTAAAAAATGCGATAATTGGTATTGACCAAGGAATTTTTCCAAATGCTTTTTGTAAAGCCATTCCGGATATATTATGTGGTTCAAAAGACCATTGTTTATTATTGCATGCTGATGGCGCTGGCACAAAATCATCTTTGGCTTATATTTATTATAAAGAAAATGAAGATTTAAATGTGTTTGAAGGAATTGCGCAAGATTCTTTAGTAATGAATCTTGATGATCTTTTATGTGTAGGCGCAGTTGATACATTTATTCTTTCAAATACTATAGGAAGAAATTATAAACTTATTAATGGGGAAATTTTAAAAAAAATTATTTTTGGATACACTAAAATGATTAAATTATTAGAGCCTTATGGTATTCAAATTTATAATTGTGGAGGTGAAACTGCTGATATAGGCGATTTAACAAGAACTATTATTGTTGATTCTGTATTGGCGACAAGAATTCTTAAAAAAAATTTTATTGATTGCAGTAAAGTAAAAGCAAATCATGATATTATAGGTCTTGCTTCTTTTGGGAAAGCTGTTTATGAAGAAGAATATAATTCAGGTATTGGTTCAAATGGACTCACTGCTGCCAGACATGAAATCTTATCATCAAAATATAAAGAAAAATATCCGGAATCATTTGCTCCTGAAATTTCCAATTTTTGTTATACAGGAAAATTTAATTTAAATGATAAACTTCCGAATACAAATTTAACAATTGGTAAAGCCATTCTTTCTCCCACAAGAACTTACGCGCCTGTTATAAAAGAAGTATTAAATAAATACAAAAATAGCATATCGGCTGTATTTCATAATACAGGAGGAGGGCAAACCAAATGTTTGAATTTTGGAAATAATATCAAATATATTAAAAATAATTTATTTCCCATTCCGCCAATTTTTAAATTAATTAAGGAAAATACTAGCTTATCACAATATGAAATGCACAGAGTTTTCAATATGGGACATAGGATGGAAATTGTGTGTGATCCAAAAGTTAGTTTAGAAATAATAAAAATTTCTGAAAAATATGAAGTGGAAGCTAGAATAGTCGGAAAAACAGAATTAGCCAATAATTCTTCTCTGACAATAATAACGCCTGACGAAGTTTTGGAATATATAAAGTAAAATTATATTATTACAACTATAACAAAAAAACCAGAATTGCTTGCGCCTGTGCAAGATTATGTATCGCTAGCGGCTGCTATAAAAAATGGAGCTGATGCTGTTTATTTTGGCATAAAAGGATTTAATATGCGGGCTGGCGCTAAAAATTTTATTGTAAAAGATTTGCCTAAAATAACAAAAATTGCGCATAAAAATAATGTAAAAACATACCTTGCTATAAATACTATAATTTTTGATAGTGAAATAAAAAAAATAGAAAAAATTTTAATTAAAGTAAAAGAAGCAAAAATTGATGCT
This sequence comes from bacterium, assembly GCA_030655095.1. GTDB lineage: Bacteria > Patescibacteriota > Patescibacteriia > Patescibacteriales > GWC2-42-12 > JAHITL01. The sequence continues at coordinate 1,543 of JAURWF010000020.1, read as the reverse complement.
ATTATTTGTTGGGATTTTGCTGTTATACAAATTGCTAAAAAATTAAAAATTGAAATTCATATTAGTACTCAGGCGAGTATTGCAAACTCTGAAACAGCAGAGTTTTATAGAAAATTAGGAGCTAAAAGAGTTGTATTGGCGCGTGAATGTTCTCTTAAACAAATCAAAGAAATAAAAAAACATACAAAATTAGAAATAGAAGTTTTTATTCATGGAGCAATGTGTGTTTCTATTTCTGGAAGATGTTTTTTGTCGCAATTTCTTTACAATAAGTCTGCTAACCGCGGTGAATGTTCACAGCCTTGTAGAAGAAAATATTTAATTAAACAAATTGATGGAGATGAAGAGCTAGAATTAGGAGAAGACTATGTTCTTAGTCCAAAAGATTTATGTACAATAAGTTTTATTGAAAAAATAATAGATATTGGCGTGGATTGTTTTAAAATAGAGGGGCGCAATAGAAGTCCTGAGTATGTTGCGACTGTCACAAAAGCATATAGAACAATTATAGATTTTGTTTGTTTAGTTAAAAAGCGTGATAAAAAATTTAATGAAGAATTGGCAAAACTTAAAAATGATTTATTTGAAAAATTAAATACAGTTTATCATCGTGGTAATAGCAGCGGCTTTTTTTTCAATAAACCAATAAATGAATTAACAAGTCATTATGGAAGTTATGCTACACAAAAGAAAATTTATATAGGAAAAGTTTTGCATTATTATAAAAAAATTAAAGTAGTAGAACTAATAGTGCGAGGAAATATAAAAATAAAAATTGGAGATACAGTTATTTTTCAAGGACCAACAACTGGGAGTGTAGAAGAAAAAATAACATCAATAGAAAAAGATCATCAATCAATTAAAAAAACACAAAGAGGAGAAAAAATTGCCATAAAAGTAAAATCGCTTATTAGAGAAAACGATCAGGCGTATTTAATTAGAAAGGTTGAGAAATAATAAAAGAGTGTAAATAAACTTTGGTGGACCGGAGGAGACTCGAACTCCTGACCCCCTGCTTGCAAAGCAGGTGCTCTACCAACTGAGCTATCGGCCCAAAATTAATTAACAATTATGAATTAGTCTTTAAAAACTAATAATCATAACTAATGGACAAATTTTAATTATTTATTTTGACTAGATCGTATTAAAGGCGATAACGCCCATTCTAGAAACCCGCCAATCATATTAGTCATTATAAGGATACCAAAAAAAATTGCAAGCATGCCAGTTAATTTATAGCCCAAACGTGAACCCCCGCTTGATCCTAAATGTTTTTCAAAAAAATCCATTCTGCCAAAATTTTGCAATAACCATTCTGATTTTAAAACTATTAGCAATCCAACAGCAATAATAATAAGTCCAATTAAAATATTCATAAAGTTTTTAAATTATGACAAGGAAATGGATTCCCGCTCTCCGGGCTCTCAGGCTGTCTAAAAAGCCCTTTAACAATTTAATAAATCAGACAAATTAAGGCTATTTTGCCCTTAGACCATTGCTGGTAGCCTCATTAAAGTAGCTAATTGTAATTTTTTTATATCTT
>JAURWF010000047.1 GCA_030655095.1 bacterium | reverse complement strand
CCATGACAAGACTTACATGTACCAATTAACAAGGAGTGATTTGGTTTCTTAGTTGAACCAAAGGTGCTTGTGCTGGTATGGCAAGTGTCACATGACACTGTTGTTGGCACATGGTTGGTTGGCTTGCCTAAAGCTGTAGCGCCATTATGACAATTATTACAGGTTCCCACCACCACGCCCGTATGACTAAATACAGCGCCAGCAAACGAAGTGAAGTTCTTATGACAAGTGTCACAAGCAGCTGTCGTTGTTACGTGAGCAACCGGTTTCCCCAAAGCTTGAGTACCGTTATGACAAGTAGAACACGTGCCTGGAACGATACCCGTATGACTCATTGTAGCTGGCACCCAGCCAGTAGTGCGATGGCATGTATCACAAGATTTGGTGGTAGAAATATGTCGAGCAGTTTTACCTGTGGCAGTACTGCCATTATGACAAGTAGCGCAACTACCAGCCACTACCGTAGTGTGACTAAACGTAGCTGGCAACCATGCCGTTGTTCTATGGCAACTATCACATGAGGCTGTAGTCGGTAAATGCGCGCCCGGCTTACCTGTTGCTTTTGTACCGTTATGGCAAGTGGCGCAAGAGCCAGGTGTAATGCCGGTATGGTTCATCGTAGCTGGCAACCAAGCTGTAGTGCGGTGACAAGTATCACAAGATGAGGTCGTGCTGATGTGGTTAGAAGTTTTGCCGGTGGCTTTGGTGCCGTTATGACAAGTGGCACAACTGCCTGCAACGACACCGGTATGGTTCATCGTGGCTGGCGTCCAGCCTGTAGTGCGGTGGCAAGTGTCACAGGATGAGGTTGTACTGATGTGATTGGCGGTTTTGCCTGTAGCTTTAGTACCGTTATGACAAGTGGCACAAGAGCCAGCCGTGACGCCGCTGTGGTTCATAGTAGCTGGCGTCCAGCCGGTGGTGCGGTGGCAAGTGTCGCAAGATGAGGTCGTGCTGATGTGATTGGCGGTTTTGCCGGTGGCTTTGGTACCGTTATGACAAGTGGCACAAGAGCCAGCCGTGACGCTGCTGTGGTTCATAGTAGCCGGAGTCCAACCGGTGGTGCGGTGGCAAGTGTCGCAAGATGAGGTCGTGCTGATGTGATTGGCGGTTTTGCCGGTGGCTTTGGTACCGTTATGACAAGTGGCACAAGAGCCAGCCGTGACGCTGCTGTG
>JAURWF010000046.1 GCA_030655095.1 bacterium | reverse complement strand
AATATCAGATTATTAGAAAATGGGCCAATTGATTTAGGAAGCCATGCTCCAAAACAAGCATCCATTTTTTCTAATCTCTCAAAAATATCAAGATATGACAATATCCCGCATGCATTAATTATCGGAATTTTTAAATTAAGTTTTGACATTTTAATAAAAACAAAAAATTATAATTCTTTTGCCATTGCTTGTAAAATTTCATAAGCAACCGCTTTTTTATCTTCTGCCCATTTGTTTGCTCTTTGAATATTTGCATCAGTGTTATTTTTTAATGGATCTTGAAAATCCATTTCTCCTAAAATTTGATTGTTTTCTAATACCTTTTTCATTTGATCAAAAGTTTTTCCTTTTTGTCCACCACAACAACAAAATAAAGCTATTTTTTTATTTACTATCTGGCAAGTAGAAAATAATGTGTTAAGCGGAGGCGCGTATGTCCAAGCCCACACGGGAGTGCCTATAAATAATATATCGTAATCTTGAATATTTTTATCAAAAGGCAATAATTCTGGTTTTGCTTTCATTATTGCTTCTTTTCCACCCCAGAAATATTTCATAAATCCTTTGGTCAAAGTTTCTTTTTTTAATTTTAATTCAAGAATGTCTGCATTTATTGTCTTTGCAATATTTTCTGCAATTAGTTTTGTATTGCCTTCAAACGAATAAAAAATAATTAATATTTTCATATTTTTTCTTTTTAATAAATTAATTTTTTATTCTCCCAATCCAATTTTATAAATTTTTTCTAACCATTTTTTTCTATCTTCTTCGGATGACATTTTGACAGAGCCAAAATAATTTTTATAAACTGGTTTTATTCCACAAAAATTTAGGATACCTTTCTCCATCATTTTTCCTCCAATATCTCCCAAAATCCATTTGTAAATTAAAGGAGGAGCATCCATTGTTGATATTAACCTTGCAGATTTTCCTTTTAGTAGTTTATCTATTTTAAAACTTTTTTCATTTTTGGAGTGTTGATAAGCAAATCCTGGAACAAAAACTTTTTCTATAAAAGATTTTAATAACGCGGGAGGTGTCGCCCACCAAGTTGGATAAACAAAAGTTATGTGTTCAACCCATTTGATTAATTCTTGCGCTTTTATTAGATCAAATTCTAAGTTAAAATTTCCTAAATATAAAATTTCAACTTTTTTGCCTGATTTTTCAGCTCCTTCTTTATATTTTTCTGCTAATGAATTACAAAAACTATTCAACGAAGGATGCCCCATTATTATTAATATTTTTTTCATATTTTTTATCTCCTTTTAAAGAAAGTTTTTTATTTAATATTACAAATTCTCAAAAATTATTTTCGATAACGGAATCAGATTTGTATGTGTGATAGAAAAAAGCAATAATTCAAAGCAAAAATGTTAAGGCTATGGTGTTTAACATTTCAATCATTACCTTCCCCACTACTTATCAAGATGTTCACTCATCTGGTATCTAACTGTTTTAGCCAGTATCTTTCTTGGCATAAACCTGGTTAAAAACATCTGTATTCTGTTGTATGCACCTGGAATAACTACTCTCTTGTTTCCCTTCATCAATGCGCGATAACCGATTTTTGCAACAGTCTGGGCGTCCATTACTCCAAATTTAAGCAAATTTATACCTTCCATCTGTGCTCTTTTGTGGAACTCCGTTCTGGTTGCTCCCGGACACAAGACAGTTACAGAAATGCCACTACCTTCAATTTCTTCTGCGATACCTTCTGAAAAGCTCAAGACATAGGCTTTAGTAGCACAATAGACTGCATTGAGCGGCCCAGGCACAAAGGAACCAATAGAACCAACATTCAATATTCTCCCATACCCTTGTTTCAACATTCCAGGCAAAAACAACTTTGTCAGGTGGGTAAGCGATACAAGATTGACTTGAATCATCTGCAAATCTTTTGTTATATCTGTTTCAGAGAAAACCCCATACACACCAAATCCTGCATTGTTGACCAGAATATCAATCTGAATAGATTCTTGCTGAAGTTCATCGAAAATTTCTTTAGGGGATGTTGTGACAGACAAATCCTTCGGGACAACCTTTGTTGATATTCCGAATTTTTCCCTTAATTCATCCGCTACTTGTTCGAGCCTTTGTTTGTTTCTTGCCACTAATACAAGATTGTAACCATCCCGTGCAAACAACTTACTCAACTCACAACCAATTCCGCTGGATGCTCCGGTAATTAAAGCGGTTTTTTTATTATTTTTATTTTGATCAATCATATGTTTTTATGTTTAAAATTAAATTTATTTAACAACTTATACATTTTTCAAACGCCAAAAATATACAATAAAAAATGTTCCCACGGAAAGACAGTAAAGTTTTATTAAAATTTCTATTATCTCATCGATGGTAAAATTGAAAATGAGCCCAGTTATTATGCCATACAATAAAGCATTAAGTCCTAAAAATATCAAACTAGAGCCAGTGAGCAAACCAAATAACGAAGCTTTTTTATCGCCAAGAAAAAGAAATATGCCGGCAAGTAATGAACAGATAGCAATCCAGGCATCTGCCAAAGGAAATGCCATAAACCAATTACGGTAGCCAGGAATAATTTCAGTTACCTCAAAGATACCCGTAAATACCAATAGCCAATAGGTTAATATCCCAAGGGCAGTGAACAAATTCAAACTAATAATTATTTTTTTTATATTTTTTTAGTTAATAAATTAATTTTTAACGGAATAAATCTTGGAACTTGTTTTTTGTATTCCAAATATTCTTTTCCAAACTTTGACTCTATTTCTTTTTCTTCTCCTATTACAACCCAAAGATAATTAAATATCGTCCATATTAAAGCTCCGATAAGAATATAAGATAAAGATAATAAAATACCAATACCCCAAAAAATACTGCATACGCCAAAATACATGGGATTTCTTGTATAAGCATAGGCTCCGGAGGTTCTTAATTTTTTAGCAAGCCCTAATGCCGCAGCAGGTTTGAGCAACTTAAATCCCCATAGAAAGAAAAAAATTCCAATTAAAATTAATGGAATACCAAAAATAATTCGCAAAACAATGGGAATAGGTAAAAAAAATAATATTCCAAGCCAAAGAGAAAGTTTATAGCTAATAAACAAAACATTTCCAATGCCAATTAATACTAAAATAGGTACGACAGGAAACCAAATTGGTGGAGTCTCTTTTATTTCTTCATCTTTTTTTATATTCATATTTTTTTAGTTAATAAATTAATTTTTACCTAATTTTTAGAACTTTTCTAAATCCCAGTTTCTAAAATTAAATATCCTTCTTTATAAATTTCCAAAGGACCTTTTTCAATAATACCATATTTATTTACAAAAAAAGTTGGACCATTTGTTGAGGCTGTTAAAATATTAATTCTGTTTTCTATTGCTCTAAAAATTACATCTCTTGCATGCAAATAAGGCATGAATTTACCAAATCTATCATCATCAATTGGCGCAAATAATAAACTACTCTTTTTAACTTTTTCTTTAAAATCTGGATAATGTAAATCATAACAAATATCAGAGGTAATTTTTACTTTATCTATTTCTACAAAATTTTGAATATTTTTTATAGGAATACTTATTTTTTCACCAGGCGCTTTGTGTGTTTTATAATTTCTCAAAATTTCTTTTCCACTATTGTTAATCATTACAACTGAATTAAACGGCAAATTATTTGATTTTTCAGCTCTATTAAAAGTAAGAAAAATATTATTTTCTTTGGCAAAATCTGCCAAAGTTTTACTGTCATTTTCTGTAATCATATTTTCAGGCCAAAGCACAAAAATATTTTTTGAAGATTTATTTTGAATTTCTGCTAAAGCCTTAATCGTCAAATTTTTTAAATTTTTAATATCATTAAAATTCGCATCTGCTCGATACCCATTTTCAGGAGAAGATTGTATGGCAATAAGTGAAATATTTTGCTTCTCTGTTTTTGCAAAATGTTTAATTGTAAAATTTCCCAAAAGAAATATAGCACAAATAGTTATAACAAAAATTATAGCCGTTCTTTTTTTCTTTTTTATTAAAAAATAAGCTAAGATTGCGTTTATGGCTAAAATTAAAAATAAAATTCCATAAATTCCTGAAAAATTTGCAATTTGTAAAACAGATAAATTTTGACATTGAGTATAAAAAATATCTGGCACCCACCAATCTTTAACAATTGGCAAATTTATTCTTAAAATTGTTAAACCTACCCAAGAAATAATAATAATCAAAAAATCAACAACAATATTTTTCTTTTTTATTAAATTTGAAATATGAAAAACATGAGCTATTAAACCAACAAAGCCAAATGAAGCTAAAAAAGCCAACCATACTGGCATAAAATGATAATACCAATATGTAGTCGGTAATATCCATGCTCCAAAAAATAAAAGTCCACCTAAATATCTTTTATTTTTTTCTACTTTAGTGATGGCGTAAAATGCTGGAGCAATAATAAAAAAAGCTAAAAATTCAGCAAAAATATTCGGAAAGAAAAATGGAATATTTAAAAATAATCCCGATATAAAAAGAATAAACCAAGGATTTAAAATTATTTTTTTAAAATTTTCCATATAAATTTATTAATTTTCTAAAATTTTAATGGTTTCTAAAATCCATTTGCCTCGTA
>JAURWF010000041.1 GCA_030655095.1 bacterium | reverse complement strand
CAGCAAGCCCGTTTTTTTCCTGTCCATGGAAAGGGATTCGCGTTGATTATTGCGCAGCAGCATCACCTGCTCTTTCGCTATCGATTGCAAAGTGGAGCCGCCCGGTAATTCTTCGCCCGGACGGTATTTTTTTTGTAAATGGTCATCTGCCTCGATAATCGCATAGCTGGCATTTTTTTGATCGGGCAAAAAAAAAAACGCCCAACAATTTGAGTTGCTGTTGCGTTTCTTGGGGCGTTTCGTGCTGCTCACTATGTTGAGGGGATATGGCTGCCGGTTCCCCAAACAAATGCCAATCTTTGATAACCAGAAAATCCATTGGTTTTGTTTCGGTTTTGTCCGGATCGAACGGTTCTGATTCAGCGGCTAGAGCGACCGCAAACCCGGGATGGCCGGAAGCCTGAATGGTTGAAACGGCTACATAGAGGAAATAGGCTAACGCAGGGATCAGCGCGGCATGCGGCATGGATCGGCTTGGCAGAACTGCGAATTTAAACACGTCTGAACATAAACCTTAGTAAGCATATATTTTTGTCATAGGTTCATTGTATGACATGAATATGACTGTTTTATGACGTAGACGCGCTAATTGACAAGTCTGTAAGCGTGGACTGAAAGACTGTGCTTGCCCTGCCTGGCGGCAGTCAATTGATTTGGATGTGCCGCCATTGATTTTGGCGGCAATTAACGTGATGTATCGGCTCAAGAGCAAAGTCTTTGCCTGAGCCGTTGTCCCCTACTCCGGATTTCCCGACAAAAGTCATGTGGGTCGACCGCAATGTTATGCCTTGCCTAATAGATTGCATAGTTCAGGCACCGCCCGGTACAGGCATGAATAGTGTGACAGCAGTCCGCTGAATATTTTGGTCGAGGTACAGCCGGGAATCGCTGAGTTCAAGTACTCAGCCATCAGCGGTGGAGACCAGTTGTCCTCCGCGCCATGCCAGATATACGTATTGACGGAGACCTCGCCAAGCGTCGTTTCCCATGGCCCCACATAATCCCTAATATCTCTTGCATAGCCTCGAACGTGGCCAATAAAGCAGGCCTTCAGTACGGTGGAAATGCCAGCTTGAAATTCACGGTCGGCGGCTAACGCCTGATCCTCGCCAGCGGCGCTGGCAAACAACAAGCGAAATAAGGCATTGGGAGAAAGCCAAGCAAGCAATCCTTGCCAGTAAGACAACAAAACGAATAAGGCCGGCGCCGATTTTGCCAACTTAAAAACCTGCTTGCCCGCCATGGCTTCAAGATAATTGCCAGTCTCCAGTGGTGCAGCCGCAGAAACCAAATGCAGGCTTCCGACCCCATTGGTCATGTAACGGAAGGTCTGTAGCGCAATAAATGCACCGATTGAAAATCCAACGACATCTACTTGTTTTCCGGAGGCTATTCTTGAAATTTCTGCAGCCAGAAGTTTGTAATACGCTTCCCCATTAATAGACGGATCGACAGAAAATCGGTCTAAACAAATAAACGTCAGGCCGTGATATTTTCCTTCCAGATCGAAGAGGCTACATTCTTCCGGCGCTCCAGGCGCACCATGAAAATAGACCACTATGCGTCCATTGTCGGAGCCGAACTGACTAAATTTCAAAGACGTCTCCACCTTATGCATAACGTTACGGTAAGGGGCGTGCCGCTCACTGAGCTAAAGCGAAGCCGCCGAACTCTGATAAAAACCAAACCTCCAAAACCGCCAACGGGCGGCGCGTCCCTTTGACCGACTTGTTAGCAAAAACCGTAACCGTGGCGCAATTGACTGTCCGCATGATATTTTTGTTAGTGTTTTTTTTCTGAATATTAATTAGAGTAATTTGTCCGTTTTGCTTTTTCAAACAAGTACTCACATATTTTACTTATGCATTTGATGCGGCAAAATATAGCACCAGCTTCTAACTTGACTCTTTCCCAGTCATGTTTGAGTAATAAAGAAACTCTTTTTGAAAACTCTAAAGAAAGTTCTGCTTCTTTACCTTGTTCTGGTAAGCGTATGCTTTCTATTATTCCTTTATCTTCCCCATCTTCTGGATTAAGAACTAGAGAAAATTCTAGCCTTAATTGCTGTAATTTTTTTTCATCACGCTCAATAAAGGCATTATGAACCTCTAATGATTTAGCTCTGACTTTCTCTCTCCATTTTGTTCTTTCTTGAGTTATATTTTCGATACTAATTTTTCTCTGGGTTGTCCAGATTGATACGAAAGCTGAAACTACTCCAGCAACAACAGAAGATGTTAAAACAATTTGCAAAGCTGATATTGGTTCAGACATATTTTCCTTTGACTGCTAACGTTAAGCAGACACCTTTTCAGGTGTCTATTAATTTTTCAATCGCAGGTGTAGATTGCAACTCCTGAAATCCGTTAGGCAAGATACTATAGGTATTCAATTATTGATAGCTACCTTTTTATGCGAACTAAAAATACACGTCCAAAACTGTTTACTCCAGCGCTGTAGGGCGCTTTCGCGCCACGACTGTGCATGCGCAGATATTTTGCTCCATGCAAAATCTGCATTCACCACATCCATGTGGCTTATGCAGGAGGTAGAGCAACGCAGGAGCAGTTGCCGAGCAAACCGGCAATCAGCCAAAGTAGGCGCTTTAGGCGAGGCACAATATCCAATACAATCGGGCATAAAAAATCCCCGCTTGGAAAAGTCCAAGCGAGGATTAGATCACCATCAAAGAGGTCAGTTTCAATCGATTTAGCTGGCAAACGTTTTAAATCAAAAACCAAATTAATCTACCCCCATTGATTTGCGTAGGGTGCGCACCGCGCACCATTTACGAATTCCAAGCTATTACAATAAACAATTCGTTTCGAGCATCAGAATTTTGGCACTGTTGGACACCGAAAAAGGGGCGCGATGCGCCCCCTGCCCGGCTGCCAAAAAGACCCGACAACCGAAAAACTTAGCCGACCCACCGAGGCGTACGAAGGCAAACCAAAACCAACACATTCGCCCCCGAAAGCCTAACTAAACGGCTGCCCTCGCCTTCGTGTCGAGTGCCAGCGATAGAACCACCAATGCAAGTGCCGCAAACTGAAACCCGAATCGAATTGCATGACCCAATTCCCAATTTGAACGCTGGTCTGTCCAATTGAGCGGAACGGTGGGCAGCGCGGCAGCGAGAAAGAAGGCGTTCGCCGGAGCAACCAGCCAGAAGAAGACCACCGGAAACGCCAGCAACAACGCGAACAGAGCACCGAAGGATAACCACAAATCGCGCTTACTCTTGCGCGTGAAGAATGCGAGTAGACCGGTTGCAGCGATCGTCAATGGCTCAAGTATTCCACCAATATGCGGCGGGCCCCACTGAACATACAGGGACTTCTGAAGCGTGATGTACAGGGCAGCGTCGTATTGCATCTTTGCTGACTGCTCAAGAACGTGGGCGAAAGCGAGGCCCGACAATAACGCAATCAACAAAATCGTGGCGAATCGCAGTAGTCTTAGCGGCATGGGGTGACTCCTTATATGTAACAGCTTGGCGAAATTGAATTAAAAGTCTGGCGCTTTATTGCGCCAGTTCGGGTTGAATGATGGGGTAGGCATATAAAGTTATTCTTGCCCCTTTTTTCCTTTATCAAAGCACCCCTAATGATTTGAGACTGGCCTTGCCAAGTTCGATACGCTTGGCCGCATCAGATGCCTGCATTATGTCGATATTCAAAGCAAAACTGTATACACGGCTTTCTTTTATCACCCATCCAACCCACCAACCAATGCCCGGGTTTGGGACATTCACCCAACCGGTCTTGCCATACAGAGTCCATCCATTCCCCTGCTCCAGTTGGATGATCTCGCGTACTTTGGTCTGAGCGTCTTTGGGAAATGGCAACTCATTCCGGGCCAAGCGAGCGAGAAACTCTGCTTGTTCCACCGCACTGATCTGCAACGGACCGACCAGCCAAAAGTTATCAACTACGGTACCTATCTCCCCGTTACCGAAACCCATCCCGGCGACGTTATCGCGCATGCGCTCAAGGCCGATGCACCTGGCAAGTTCCTGATATACCGGCACGTTGGAGACCTTGATGGCTTCGCGCAGTCCCATATCCTGCTCCCACGCCTTGATCGGTTGCGGCTTGCCGCCATAAGGCAATACTTCGTCAACAGTTTTGACCGCACCGACCGACAGGCCGATCAGGCTATTGGGAATCTTGAAGGTCGATGCCGGAATAAAGCGTGTTTCGGCCCGGGAACGGTCATGCCCGATGAGGCGGTCTGTGGCGGTGTCGTAGAGGACAAATGTGCCTTGCAAGCCAGCGATATCAAACAGCTTTGCGACTTCCGGACTATCCTGCCAATCGAGGGCATGGACTTGGTTGGCAAGCAACAGAATTACGGCAGCGAATAGATGTTTCATATTTCTCTTTGGATGATAGCTGGATTTACCAACCCACGCGCTACGCATTCGGTTGAACAAGCGCTCGAAGCCAACCCCCAGAGAAAACAAACCTTGGGAAGGTTATCCACTGTTCTAGCAATATTCGCGAGACCGCGTTTGCCGCTCCGGTGAATGGTTCTGGCGGGTTTTCCTCTTGGCGATGACTGCGGCCTTGGAGTGCGACGGAAATCACCATGACGAAGGCAGAACCTAAGGCCAAAAGCCACGACCAATCAACTAGCGCCTTGAGGAGGCAGATATTCCCTGCCCAGAACAACGGCACGACAACGATGTGAAGGAGTAGATTCACACTTGAGCGATGGTATTTGGCGTATCCACTCCACTGCCATGCCAGCAATTCGCGAACGTTCATTTTGATACCTCTTCTAGGCGCTAACGTAGAGCTAAGGGGCGCGCCTTTCACGGAAGATTAGCGAAGCCACCGAAGCTGAAAAAAGAATGAACTTTCAAAACCGCCACGAAAAGGTGCGTCCCTTTGAGCGCCATGTTATGCATCGCGTAAGTTGCTCTGCAGAAGTTCGACCAACCGTGGCACTGCCTCATAAGCCATATTGATTGACCGTTCATGCCGTTCGTCGCCGAACTCTTGGTAGTCACTGTTAATCAGGTGCATTTGTTCAACCCCAAGGTAGGGGGCGCAGGTACGAATATGGGTTTCAAGGTGATTCATACCTTCGCGTACGCCGCCCGGTTCAAAGCCAAATTCTCCTCGTGACGATAATAATACGAGAGTTTTTCCCGTCATGATCGGTTCTAACGGATAGTTGCCACGCGCCAGATCGAAGGTGAAAGTCTTACCAATACGGATAACGTTGTCGAACCAGGATTTTAGCGCTGCTGGCATACCATAGTTATACATCGGGCTACCCATGACGATAATCTCGGCTCGGTCGAGCTCGGATATCAACTCGTCGGAAGCACTAACCGCATGGCGTTGCTCATCGGTACGCTCGCCTTCCGGGGTAAACACAGACTCGATCCAAAGTTCTGTTGTGATCGGCGGAGGATAGCGGCCGACATCGCGAACGATCACGTGATCGGAGGCACGACGAGCCATCCAGTCTGAAACAAAGTGCCCGGACAAGCCTCGACTGAGAGATCGCGAGGTTCTGGCACTGGCATCAATATGTAAGAGCGTAGTCATGAATAGTCCTTCAGTTGATAAACGCGCGTCCTCGCTGATAGCGAGGCCTAACGTTAAGTAGACACCTTTGAAATCCGTTAGGCAAGATACTATAGGTATTCAATTATTGATAGCAAGCTTTTTAAGCAACCTCAAAATACACCTTCAAAACGTCTATTCACGCTTAATCGAGTTATCAATCAGGAATAGTCATCACCCCTTCCGCCACCATCACCGCCGCACCGCCGACCCGGATGGTCAGGGTGTCTTCACCTTTATGATCCATTTCCAGGTTGAGCACGCTGCGGCGATAATTTTCATCGCCTCGGTCTACGGCAAAGGTGTAGGTGCCTTTTTGCAAAAACTCAAACGAACACAGATACGAGGCAAAGGCGGGCATCGCGCTGCCTACCGGCGGGTCTTCGTGCATGCCGATACGCGGGCC
>JAURWF010000040.1 GCA_030655095.1 bacterium | reverse complement strand
AAGGTGATCGTGAACGCGGTGCCGGAGGTAATCTCGACGTTCGAGGTATCGGTCAGGGTATAAGTCGCTCCGCCTTCGCCGGTGAAGGTGAATTTGTTGGCGACGATGTCGTTGGTCGCACCGCTCTTGCTGAGGAATCCGCTTCCGGTGACCACCAACGCGCCGGTGGCGGCATCATAGGTGGATGAGGTAATGGCCGGTACCGCCACATTGCCGGCGGTGATGCCGTTAGTGCCATCCACATCGGTAACCCCGGCCGCCGCTCCGGCGGTCCAGTCTTCGGCGGCGGCGAGGTTATAGGTGGTGCCGCTGCTCGACGAGGCGCCGTTTTTGTTAATGAACTGGTTGACTGCCGCCTTGTCGGTGGCGCTCAAGGTGATGGTAAAGGCCGTACCCGAGGTGATCTCCACGTTCGAAGTATCGGTCAAGGTGTAAGTTGCGTTGCCCTCCCCCTTAAAGGTGAATTTGTTGGCGACAATGTCGTTGGTCGCGCCGTTCAATTGCAGAAAGCCGGTTCCGCTGACCACCAACGCGCCGGTGGCGGCATCATAGGTGGACGAGGTGATGGCCGGTACCGCCACATTGCCGGCGGTGATGCCGTTGCCGGTCAGGTCGGTATCGGTGACTCCGGCCGCCGCTCCGGCGGTCCAGTCTTCGGCGGCAGCGAGGTTATAGGTGGTACCGCTGCTCGACGACGTGCCGTTTTTGTTGATCATCTGGTTGATCGCGTCCTTATCGGTCGCGCTCAAGGTCAGGGTAAAGGCGGTGCCGGAGGTAATCTCGACGTTCGCGGTATCGGTCAAGGTATAAGTCGCCCCGCCTTCGCCGGTAAAGGTGAATTTGTTGGCGACGATGTCGTTGGTCGCGCCGCTCAATTTCAGAAAGCCGGTGCCGGTCACCACCAACGCGCCGGAGGAGGCATCATAGGTGGATGAGGTAATGGCCGGCACCGGCACGTTGCTTACGGTAATGCCGTTGCCCGTGGCATCGGAAATGTCGCCATTGGTAATAACGGTATTCCAGTCATCGGCCGCAGCGAGATTGTAAGTGGTGGCGCCGGTAGAACTGGTGCCGTTTTTGTTGATCATCTGGTTGATCGCCGCTTGGTCGGTAGCGCTCAAGATAATAGTAAAGGCGGTGCCGGACGTAATCTCGACGTTCGAGGTATCCATTAAGGTATACGTCGCGCCGCCTTCACCGGTAAACGTGAGTTTATTGGCGGTAATATCGTTAGTCGCTCCGCTGGCTTTCACAAGATTTGTGCCGGTCACCGCCAGTGTTCCATTGCTGGCGTCATAGGTGGAAGAAGTGATGGTTGGCGTCTGTACGTTGCTGACGGTGATGCCGTTACCGGTAGCGTCTGCGTTGCCTAGATTGGCAGTGTTCCAGTCGGCAGCGGCAGCGATGTTATAAGTCGTTACACCAACAGAAGAGATGCCGTTCTTGTTCAGCAAGCCTTCCACGTTAATCTGGTCGGCGGCGTTCAGCGCCACAGTAAACTGGGTTGCCGAATCGATTTCAACACTCGCCGAGGTCAGGAGATAGGTTGCGCCCCCCTGTCCGGTCAGGGTCAGTTTGGTAACGTCAATATCGTTGGCTGCACCGCCCGTGGCAGTCATGCCGACTCCGGTTACCACGAGGGAATTGGTGCTGGCATCGTAGGTAGCGGAGGTGATGGTGGGACCGGCAGACTGGACATTAGAAACAACGAAATTATCTAGACCTGAGTAACGAATTTTACCGCCATTACTCGTAGACGTAATAACCAGAGAGTGGGTGTCGGTCATACCCGAGAATGTAACGGGAGTTGTAGAGAAACCGGCCGCAATGGTATTGGTTTGGGACGTAATAAGGGTACCGTTTATGTCATAGGCTTTAAAAACGAAGTCTTGCGTTGTAAAAGCAGGAGTCCCGGTTTGATTAATAATATCGATACTCCCCGGCGTGAAAACCTTACCTGCACTAATGGACAAGGTCAGCTTTGTTTCAGTACCTGCATCGGTAAAATCGATATTGATATAGCCCACCCCGGTATCAGCGTAGACCCCGGTATTTAATCCATCAATGGTAAGGGCATAGTTTGCGTCGTTATTGATTTTATAGACAACATCTTGCGTAGCGGGTGTATAGCCTCCTGTACTTGTGAATCTGCCAGCTGTGCCAAAGGTCATGGTTGCATTAGCAATAGACAACACATGTTGATACAAATCAGCCGTTGCCGCAGTCACCACCGGCTGTGCGTCGATGTTCCCCTGCACCACTTCCAAAGTCCAGTCGCCGCCCAGACTAGAGCTTCCGGTCAAGTCATTCGATGCGGCAATATCAGCTTGTGTCGATTGCGCCAACGCCTCGACAAACGCCGCGCCATCGGAGCCTTTAGCCACGTCGCAGCCGTACAGCAAAATATCGGCATTTGAGTTTAACGCGTGACCAATCGTTTCCAGATCGGCGGCATGGTCTGACAGATTTTGCGCGGTCAGGGTAAGTGAGCCCAAGCCTACCGAGGCTTCGGAGCCGTGGGACATGATGTGGATAGCATCAATTCCGCTACGCCCGTCGAGAATCTGCGCCATTTGCACCAGGCCGTCCCGGCTTGCATCGAGCACATGCACTTCGGTGCCGGGCTTGGCGCCGTCGATCAGCACCTGGTAATCGGCGACGTTACTTTCAATAAAAAGGATTTCGGTGCGTTGCGGCGCCGGATCAGCTTGCACGGCGGGAGGCACAACATCAGCCGCGGCTTCGACAAGCTTGGCCGCCTCTATAGCGGCGGCATCCTGCACGGGGGAAGGAAGCTCGACAGCAGCATCTGCGACCGTCTCCACCGCCGCACCA
>JAURWF010000033.1 GCA_030655095.1 bacterium | reverse complement strand
ATTGATCAAAAATTGTTCTTATATAATTCATACTTATAGTATACAATATATATACTTAAAATAGCAAGTACACCTGTGTTTTATAGATATTTTATATTACTTTTTTAACAAACTATTTAATAAATTAGTTTTATCACCTGGAGCAATGTCTAAAACACTTTCATATTGACTAATCACGCCATTCATTAAAGTAGGTAAAAAAATTATACCCAAAATAATCGGCGCGACAAACATAATTAAATAAAAAATACTGACAAAACGTTGAAAAGTCAGATGACCTTTAATTTTTTTTGTCATAACGTAAATCTCTTCAGTAAGATTTAAATTTTTTTCCAATAATTTTTTTATTTCCTCGTCCATAAAATTAAGTCTATAAAGTCTGTAAAGTCTGTAAAGTCCATAAAGTCCATAAAGTCGAAAGTCCGTAAAGTCTTTAAAGTCTATAAAGTCTATAAAGTCGAAAGTCCGTAAAGTCTATAAAGTCTTATAAGAGCCAGAAGCCGAGCTTCTAGAGGAGCCCGAAGCTTGGCTTCTTTGAGCCAGAAGCCGAAAGTCCATAAAAATTAACCCTATCTTGCCTCGCATATTTTAACATACTTTTTCCCTGCCTCTGCTAATTTTTTCATCTCTTGATCAGAATAAGCCTTTTTATTTTTTAATGTTGCACTTATTAAAGTTGTATTGCTTTTAAATTTTTGTAAATACCATTTATCAGCACCTTTAATTAATCCACCAATAGCAGAGACGTCGCTTTGAGTAAAAAATTCAGGAACAACCGTTGTTCTAAATTCATAAGACAAACCACTTGCCATTATGAGTTTAACACTTTCTTTTATTTTTTTCCAATCAACTTGCGTCCCAACAACTTGTTGATATTTTTCTTTTGACGCTTTAATATCCATCGCAATATAATCCACTAATTTTTTATTTATTAGCTCTCTTATTACTTCTGGATTGCTCCCATTAGTGTCTAATTTTACTAAAAATCCTAATTTTTTAATTTTAATTATAAAATCAATCAGATCTTTATAAATAGTTGGTTCGCCTCCAGTAATTACTACTGCATCTAATTTATCAACACGAGATTTAAGAAAAACGAAAAGATCGTCTTCTTTATATTCAAGACGATCTTTTTGTGGCTGGTTATTATTATTAAAACCAGTATATTCAAAATTGTCGCCTGAAACAGGCAAGACAAGTTGGGGATTGTAACAAAACTGACAACGAAAATTGCAACCTTGCGTAAAAATTATCGCTGATAGATATCCTGGATAATCCAATAAACTAATTTTTTGCAGACTACCAATGATCATAGGATTAATAGGATATTTAAGATATTTTAAATCTTTAGAGCAAATACTAAATTTAATAATATTTCAAATATCACATTAATCAATGCCTATCTTAAAAACTTTTCTATTAAAATACTCTGCTTGCTTACCATCATTCCATTGCTGAACTGGACTTAAATAACCAACTACTCTTGAATAAACCTCGCAAACTGTTCTTTTAGCTTCAATTGGATTCATAAATTTAGTTTAAAATATAAACACTTTAATTTTTTATTAAATAGCCTGTTCTGCTTGCTGAATCGCTTCTTCTTTTGATATATAGCCGATCTCCTCATCACATTTTGGACAGAAAAAATGTTCGCCTGCCAAATAACCGTGCTTTGGGCAAATAGAAAATGTCGGAGTAATAGTAAAATACGGCAAACGATATTTAGAAACAATTTTTTTAACTAATTTTTTAACTGCTTCAGCTGAAGGCAATGCTTCGCCAATAAAACAATGAAATACTGTTCCTCCAGTATATTTAATCTGAATATCATCTTGTAAATCCAAAGCCTCAAAAATATCTTGAGTAAAATTAACAGGCAACTGAGTAGAATTAGTATAATAAGGAACAGCCTTGTCATCTTTAACCGCTTTTTCATTAGCCACAATTATATCATCAAATTCATTTTTATCGATTTGAGCAAATCGTCTTGTTGCTCCCTCAGCTGGAGTCGCTTCTAAATTAAATAAATTATTAGATTTTTCTTGATATTCTAAGGCTTTATCTCTCATATAATCCATCACTTCCAAAGCAAACTGTTTACCTTCCGGCGTTGCAATGGTTTTTCTAATTGGAGCAAAATTAAGCAATGCCTCGTTCATGCCAAGAATACCAATTGTTGAAAAATGATTTTTCCAATATTTTCCAAAATGATCCTTAATGCCTGATAAATAATAACGAGCATAAGGATAAAGTCCTTTTTCAGTTAAATCTTCTAAAACTTCTCGCTTAATCTCTAAACTTTCAAAAGCAATCTGCATTAAATTATTTAGATGTTCAAAAAATTCCTCTTTAGTTTTAGATAAATAGCCAATTCTTGGTAAATTTATAGTCACAACGCCGACTGAACCTGTTAAAGGATTAGCTGCAAACAACCCACCACCTCTTTTTTTTAATTCACGATTATCTAAACGCAAACGACAACACATACTTCGAGCATCATCAGGGCTCATATCGCTATTAATAAAATTAGAAAAATAAGGAATGCCATATTTAGCAGTCATTTCAAAAATTTTAGTAGCAACCAACGAATCCCAATCAAACTCTTTTGTAATATTATAAGTTGGAATAGGAAAAGTAAAAACACGTCCTTTAGCATCGCCATTCATCATTAATTCGGCAAAAGCTAAATTAATCATATCCATTTCTGGCTGAAAATCTTTATACTTTTCATTTTTAATCTCCCCGCCAATAATTACATTTTCCTCGCCAACAGTAGCACCTGGCACAACATCCATCGTGAGATTTGTAAATGGAGTTTGAAATCCTACTCGTGTTGGTACATTAATATTGAATAAAAACTCCTGTAAAGCCTGTTTAACATCCTTGTAAGTTAAATTATCATATCTAACAAAAGGCGCTAATAAAGTATCAAAATTTGCAAAAGCCTCGGCGCCTGCCACTTCACCCTGCAAAGTATAGAAAAAATTAATAATCTGACCCAACGCTGTACGAAAATGTTTAGCAGGTTTAGACTCAACTTTACTAGTAACACCTCCGAAGCCTTTAATTAATAACTCTTTTAAATCCCATCCTGCACAATAAGGAGCTAAAAGCTGTAAATCATGAAGATGCAAATCACCATTTTTATGCGCATCGCGAATATTAGCCGTATAAACTTTATTTAGCCAATAATTAGAAGAAATAGCCGAAGAAATATGATTATTTAATCCCTGAAGACTAAAGCTCATATTAGAATTTTCTTTAACACGCCAATCAGTCTGTTTTAAATAACCATCCATCAATTCGTCTGAATTAATCATTGATTCCATTTCACGCAATCTAGCTCTTTGATCACGATACAAAATATAGGCTTTTGCTGCTTTAATCTGCCTATTTTGAATCAACATTTCTTCAACAATATCTTGAATTTCTTCAACAGCAGGGATACTTCTTGCATGAAATTTTTCACTTAAAATAACCATAACTTGGTTACTTAAATTATGCGCCAAATCCTGATTAGGTTTTCCGACTGCTTCTATTGCTTTAGAAATAGCACTGACAATTTTTTCTTTATTAAAATCAACTATTTCTCCTGATCTTTTTCTAATCTGTATTATAATATTTTCTTGCATATCTTTTTAGCTTGTAGCTTTTTAGGTTTTTAGGTTTTTTAAAATTATTTTATAAACTTTATTATCAATCAGCTAAAAGTTTATTTAATTCTCGTTGAAAAGTTTGAATGTCCTCAAACGATTGATAAACGCTAGCAAATCTAATATAGGCAACTTGATCTAATTGTTTTAAATGTTTCAAAACAATCTGGCCAATCTGTTCAGTAGATACCTCGTCTTTTCTAATAATTTGCAAATCCCTCTCTATTAAATTAATCAATTTTTTAAAATCCTCTTCATTAACCGATCTTTTTTCTAAAGCGCGTCTTAATCCTTTAATAATTTTATCACGACTATAGGACTCCTTGCGACCATCTCGTTTTATTACTGACAAATCTAAAATCTCCACTTCTTCGTATGTAGAAAAACGAAAAAAACATTTTAAACATTCTCGTCGTCGCCTAATAGACACTCCATCCGAGGCAACACGAGAATCTAATACTTTAGAATCAAAATGATTACAAACTGGACATTTCATAATAGTAATTCCATATTTAGTAGCCGTTGATTACATTATACTACTAGATGTAGTATGATTCAAGAATAATTTAGTTTGGCTAATTTTAGGTTATTTTTAATTAAAAATAATATTTTTTTTTATTTTATAGTCTTTAATAATTTATACCTGTGGATATGTGAGAAAATAAAAAAAAATATCCCCCTAAAATCCTAAAAGATTAAGAGAGATATTTTTTATATACTTGCAAAAACTAGAAATAATTTATAAAACCTTTCTAACAATACAAAGAGGGGTTTGTTCTGATGATTGTCCTAATGGATTATCTTTAAAAACATTTTTACAAAAAAGATCTGAAATATTTTTATTGGATTTACCAAGAATAGCAACGCCCAAATCATTAGCATCAATAATAACAACTTCATTGTTTATCTCTTGCTTTAATTTTTTAGCCACTTTATTTGGCTCAGCTGGTCCTAATTTAGCGTATTCATTATAAGGCGGTAAAGTATAATCGCAAGGACCATCAATCGCATTTATATTTTTTCCAACAACTTTATAAAAAACACCTTTAATTCCAAATGGCTTAGTAATAGCGGACGCAATAACACCTATTATTATTCTCAATACTCCTGCTTCTTTAATCGCCAACTCCATTGTCCAAGGACTCCCAAGACCAATGCCATATGGAGATTTGTAAACAAACTTTACAAGAAATTTAGCAAAAAAAGACGGTTTTATATCTTTTATCGGAAACGCTCTGCCTTGACTAATGGCTACTATCCGCTCACTAATAAAAAGCATATCATCATTTTGTAAATACTGTTTTGCGTATTGTTTCACAACCTCAACTATATTATCATCTTTAGTAATAATATGAGTTTTAATTGGCAATCTCTCCCATTTACCATCAATTAAATCAATAACTAACTTTTTGTCAATATTTGGTTTTAAATTGTCTAGATTATTCATATATGGTGCACTCGTGAGGAATCGAACCTCAATTATCAGCTCCGCAAGCTGAAGTCCTATCCGTTGAACGACGAGTGCTAAAGACAAAAATAGGTGTTAGGTTTTAGGTTCTAGGTTTTAGGTAATTCAAAAATAAAAAGCTATTAGCTTTTTGTAAAACCTAAAACCTTATAGCTTAAATAAACTTGCAAAAGTTTCGGAAATTGGCTGATCAATACGTTCCAAATCTTCTGATAGATATCTTAACAAATTTCCCCTAATTGGCAAGGGATTCATATTCTCTAGAGATATTGATAATCTTGGTTTAACTACATTTTTAAATTCAAAATAAATCTTTTTTACTTCCCGCTTCGGTTTATAAACAATAGAAAAATTTTTTATTTCATCATAATCATAAAATTTTTCACCAACAATAATCCCCTCTTCAGTAATAACAAAAATCAACCAAGCAGGGTCTTGCCCGTCATGTAAAATTACAATCAATGCAATCATAATTAAAATAATTGCAAACAAAAAATTACCACTAAAAAATGAATAAATTAACAATAAAAAAGAAACGACTGTAGCTAAAATATACCATTTTTTAGTTCGCTCATGTTTCTCATATTCCGGAATTTTCCAGCTAGCAAGTTCATTACCATAATCTATTTTTTGATCTAATTCCTCCATATTTTTATATATTTTTTTATTGACAAAATAAATTATCTCTTATATATTTTTATCATAGCATAAAGAATCAAAAGTCAAAATACCTCGCCTCCCAAACTTTACGGACTTTACAGACTTTACAGACTTTACAGACTTTACAGACTTTATGGACTTTATGGACTTTATGGACTTTACAGACTTTATAGACTAAGTACGGAGAGGTGCCTGAGTGGTTGAAAGGGGCACCCTGCTAAGGTGTTAGAGCTTAACGGCTCTCGAGGGTTCGAATCCCTCCCTCTCCGCCAAGTTTTACATTCAGCGAAATTGATTGGAACCTCCCCCGCATTTGCGGGGTCGGCATGGTATTTTTCCGCAATTTTGAAGGCATTTTTGAAATCGCACGCCAGCGTGCGGTCGGCAATGCGGAAGTTTAAACCAATCTTTTTAATATTATTATTAAAAATGTTTATAAATCTATCCAACAAAAAACCAGCAATTAAGCTGAAATAATCGATAGATCGCGAAGGCACTGTGTGGCTAAAAAGGTAAGCACCTTCCAGATCTAAAGCTTTTTAAAATATGTCTAAAAAATACACAAAAAATGATTTTGAAAAAAGAAGTTGGGAAGAATATGCAAAAATAATGGAAAAGATTTTAAAGGATGTTCAAAAATATATTACAAAAAATAAAATTAAAATTGATGCTGTTGTTCCAATTTTAAGAGGTGGAAATATATTAGGAACATTTCTCGCCTATCGCCTTCATTTACTTCGCATACTCCCAGTTCAATACAAATATTTTTTTATTGGTAAAAATGAAGCAGAATTACGTCAAATTTTATTTACAATTAAAAAAGATATGTTTAAAGACAATCCTACATTTTTACTTGTAGAGGGAGATCAATGTTTTGGCAATACAGTTATTACTGCAGTAAAAGATATCAAAAAAATATTTCCTAAAGCTAAAATTTTGCATGTGGCTGATTGTTTAGATTATTCTTATCGTAACTCGGTGAAAGATTATGTTGAAAAAATATTTTATGGAGAATATACAAATCATTGTGAAGAGTTGTCTGCAGAAAAATGCAAAGAGCTTGGGATTGGTAAAGCATCGATGGCTCCATGGGAAAACTATGAAGAAGAAATTGCTACAGTATCAGGCAAACAATTTCAATATGGTGATGGTAAAATAGTTGAAAAACAATCTATTAAAAAACAAGAATTTAAGTTTTAGATTATCAAAATTAGTAAAAATGACGGTTTTAAAAAAATAAAGCTTATTTTTTATTTATGAAAATTAGAGAAGCAACAATAAACGACATTGATGAAATTCATTCTCTCGGCAATACTGTGAATGAATTTAGTGTTTCTGACGAAGTTGTAATTTTTTGGCCGAAACATATATTACATAATTGTATCAAAAGTCAAACTGACTATTTATTGATCGCTAAAGAAAAAGAAAAAATAATAGGATTTATTATTATAAACAATAGTTTAGTTTTTAAAAAAACGATCATCGAAAATATTTATATCCTCCCTCAATTTCGTAAAAAAGGATTTGGTACAAAATTATTAAATATGGCTATTAAAAAAATAAAAACTACCGGTTGTGAATACATTTGTCTTTTAACAAACAACTATGAAGCAATAAAATTTTACGAAAGCAACAGTTTTGAAAAAGGGAAAGATTTTGTATGGCTCGATAAAGTTCTCTCTAAAAAATTTTCTTTAAAAATCTGATTTTTATTTTTTAATTTCTATTTCATCAAATAAAATTACTATCTTAAAATGTAAATAGATTACATGCTTAACTCGCAATTCAGGAATTAATGGCAGAAAATTTAAGTTTAAATTGATTATAGACAAAATTGTACTATTAACTCCTGGATTCCCGCTCTCCGGGCTCTGCGGGAATTGTAGATGTTTACTAATTCGTTGACAAAAATGATATATTGATATCATTTAATAAACTAATTAGTAACATTATGCGGAACACTACAAACGACAAGACTTTAGCTATCAATTAT
>JAURWF010000030.1 GCA_030655095.1 bacterium | reverse complement strand
GGGATTGAGTCAAAATATGTAATACCACTCTGTATAGTTTTAAATTCTAACCCTGGGCTGTTATGAGTCACAAAAGACTTATGATTTTGAGCCGTTAATTATGATATATTTAAAAGAGGATTAGATTAGTCGAAGTTGTAATTATCGTATTTGCGGTTCATAAATTTGTATGTCGTTTTGGTTATTCATACCAGTCCGGGGACAGTGCCTGGCGGGTAGTTTGACTGGGGCGGTCGCCTCCTAAATGGCAACGGAGGCGTTTACAAAGGTTGGCTAGACTCGGATGGAAATCGAGTCGATAGTGCAAAAGCATAAGCCAGCTTTACTGCGAGACTTATTAGTCGATCAGTTACGAAAGTAGAATTTAGTGAACCGACTGTCGCAAATAGATGCGCAGAAGATCATCAGATAAAAGTTACCCCGGGGATAACAGGCTGATCCCATCCAAGAGTCCATATCGACGATGGGGTTTGGCACCTCGATGTCGGCTCATCGCATCCTGGGGCTGGAGAAGGTCCCAAGGGTTTGGCTGTTCGCCAATTAAAGCGGTACGTGAGCTGGGTTCAAACCGTCGTGAGACAGGTTGGTCTCCTATCTGCTGTAGGCGTTATTGCTTGAGAGGACTTTTTCCTAGTACGAGAGGACCGGAAAGAACAAACCTCTGGTGTACCAGCTGTTCCGCCAGGAGCACTGCTGGGTAGCTACGTTTGGACGGGATAACCGCTGAAAGCATATAAGCGGGAAGCCCACCTCAAGATTAGGCAATTTTTGATCTTCGGATCAAAACGATTTCCTGGAAGATGACCAGGTTGATAGGTCTCAGGTGAAAGCAGAGCGATCTGTTAAGCCAAGAGATACTAATAAATTGAACTTTATCTCTCTTGATTTTGGTTATCATGTAACATGAAACACAAAACATGAAACAATTCTTTGAATTTGATTCGTGTTGCGTGCTGCGTGTTATGTGATTTAGTAGGTTAGCAGTTAGAAATTACTAAATTAGCATTTTGTATGAAAAAATATAAAGAAAGTTTGAAGTTTATTTTTACAATTTTTACCCTCATAATGACGACCGTAGTATTTTTCATGTTTTTTTCTCCAGTAATTAATGCTTTTTGAAAGAATATATAAGAGAGCATTATTTTGGTGGCTCTAGCGAAGTGGCTACACCCCGCCTCGACTCGCGAAGACGATTCGCTCGTCGACGCGAGGCGGGCTGATCCCATTCTTCATCATCCCCCACCATTTTAAATTTATAATTCTCGGTGCTTCTAGCGAAGTGGTTCCACCTGATCCCATTTCGAACTCAGTAGTTAAGCACTTCAGCGTCGATGGTACCTCTTACGAGGGAGAGTAGACCAGTGCCGAGAATTATGAATTTAACTTGGCTTTAAATGGTGGGGGACGGGCTCAGCAGTTAAGCACTTCAGCGCCGATGGTACCTCTTACGAGGGAGAGTAGGCCGCCGCCAGAATAATGCTCTTTTTTTGTGACTCTTTATTTATTTTTAAAAAAATGTTAGAATATTTTTATGGAAATAGAAACTGCTGAGCGTAAAAAATATATTATAATTTCTGTCTACGCAACTTTACTTTTGCTGATTATATTCAGTCTTTATTTTGCGTTTAAACCGGAAGAAACTTGCACAGATGGAAAACAAAATCAAAATGAACGAGGCATTGATTGCGGGGGAGTTTGTCAAAAAGAATGCAACACAATAATAGCTCAGGATTTGAAAATTGGAAAAATCGGGGTAGTTTTTTCAGGTATTTCAGGAAAATATGATTTTTATGCAAAAGTGACTAATCCAAACGCAGTTTTTGGTGACAAAAATTTTGCCTATGAAATAAATTTGAAAGACGAGGCGGGCAGTGTTATCGCTACCAAAAAAGGTTCTAGTTTTATTTTACCAGGCGAAGAAAAATATGTCGTGGAAACTAATATTGATGCGCCGAGCGTTCCTTTTTCGCAAGAGTTTAAAATATTTAGTTCTGACTGGATAAGATTTGAAGATTATTATGAAAAACCAGACATTCAAATTATCAACAAAAATTACAGCGAAATTTCTGATGGAATTGGCTTTGCTAATGCGCAAGGCTTACTTCGCAATCGTAGTCCATTTGATTTTGGAAGTATAAAAATACAAATAGCATTAAAAGATTCAGCTGATAATGTCATAGCTCTTAATTCTACTGAAATGAAAACAATTAAAGCAGGAGAGGATCGAGACTTCAAAATTTCTTGGCCAAGCAGTTTTCCTGGTACAGTGAGCACGATGGAAGCTCAAGCCGAGGTGAATATTTTCAATTCAGAAGCTTTCCTTAAGAGAACATATTAGTATGAATAAACTTTTCAAGCTGGATTGGGTTTTGATAATTTCAATAAGCCTGCTTCTTATTATTAGCTTGCTAATAATCTACAGCGTTTCTTTTTCTGGGGCAACTTTCAATCCGGCAAATTTTCAAAAACAAATAATTTCTATTATCATCGGCATCGGAGCGATGTTTTTTTTGTCTTTTTTTGATTATCGATTACTAAATTCGCATAGCACCAAATTATATTTTTTGATGCTTATCATTTTGACGGTGGTTATCCTATTCGGAAAAACGGTTAAAGGCAATACGGGTTGGCTGGAGTTTTTTTTCTTTAACTTTCAACCAGTAGAACTTGCCAAAATTATCATTGTTATTTTTTTAGCTAGTTTTTTGAGCAAAAAAAAGACTCAGCTGAGTATAGTTGTGCGAATAATTGCTTCTATTGTGCTTATTTTTGTTCCGATTTTTCTCATTATGAAACAGCCAGATTTAGGGTCTGCAACAATAATTTTGGCTAGTTGGCTCACACTTCTCTTGGCTTCAGGGCTCAACAAAAAAAACTTAGCTCTGCTTTTGATTTTTGGAATCATGGCAACATCATCTAGTTGGTTTTTTCTCAAAGATTACCAAAAAGATCGGATAATAAATTTCATAAAACCCCAGAATGATCCGATGGGTAGTGGGTATAATGTGATTCAAGCGACTATCGCGGTTGGTTCAGGCGGAATATTTGGCAGTGGATTGGGTCATGGCTCACAGTCGCAATTGAATTTTTTGCCAGAAAAACACACCGATTTTATTTTTTCTGTAATTACCGAAGAACTGGGCTTAGTAGGCGCAATGGCGATTTTTGTGCTTTTCGGAATTATTTTTTGGCGTATGAAAGAAACCGCTCGGCTGGCGCGGGATAATTTTGGCTATCTGCTAACATTGGGAATTCTATCAATTCTATTTTTTCAATTTTTCATAAACGTTGGCATGAATATTGGTGTTATGCCCGTTGCGGGAGTACCCTTGGCATTTTTGAGCTACGGTGGCAGTTCGATGGTGGTGATGCTTTCGGCTATTGGACTAATTGAGAGCGTGTATTTAAGGAGAATCAAAACTTAGAAAATCTTTTATTTAAGCCAAATCTTGTACAAGCGCTGGACAAAAGTCTGTTTTGGGTGTATAATTTACGGTTAGTGAAAATTGTTCCTTAATAATGGGAAATTTGCGTTTTGCCATGGCAGAAAGGAGTTTTTTCTGTGTCATTCCCGTGAAAACGGGAATCTAGTGTAAAAATATTGTAAAATACTTAAGTCTTTGTAATAAATAAAGCTTTGAGACTAGATCCCCGCATTCGCGAGGATGACAAAAAAATAAGACTTTTTTCTGCTGTGGCGAAATGAAATGCGTCTAGCTATATTTTTGCATGGTGCAAAATATGGTCAAAGCGCGAAATTACAAAGTAGAATTGTTATGAAACAGGTATCTCGCGGTCAGGCGCTGGAAGTTTCGGCGCGAGTGGCGACACAAGTAAACTGGGGTGATCTTGACGGAGATCATCTCCAGGAAAAAGTCGTCGATCTTTCGCCGGAGGAATTCGGCAAAAGGTTAACTGCTTTCCTGAAAAATGGTTGCCAATTTATTTTCGGTGACCCAAAGTCCGTCACAACCAAGCAGTTTGACACTGCCAGTTTTATTGGTAAGGGCTGGACGACTTGGAAAGGACCGGTTAATGGCGACGGGCTTGCAGGCGAGGAAGATATCGATTCTCGCTCGCTGGCGCTCACAGAAATTGAACTCGCCAATTTTATTTGGCTCTAGACCATCAGAAACTATGTTAAAATAGTTAAATGATGTTTAATAAAGCCAAATTAACGAGTTATCAAATTAAAAAAATTATTGAGTGTTTTTCGCTTGATCTTACTGCCACTCAAACCAGCAAGCTTTTGCAATTCAACAGAAAAACAATTAACAACTACTACACGACTTTTAGGATAGCAATTGTGTTTAATCAGCAAGATGAATTTCAAAAGTTTGTTGGCAAGATTGAATGTGATGAATCATATTTCGGAGCTAGGAGAATTAGAGGTAGGCATGGAAAACTAAAACGCGGACGAGGAACATACAAGCAACCAGTATTTGGAATATTTGAAAGAAATGGTAGAGTATATACAGAGATCGTCCCAGATTGCAAGAAAAAGACATTGCAGGGAGTAATTATGGGAAAAGTAGATTTACATAGTGTAATGTATACTGATGGCTGGAGAGGATATTCAGGACTCGTTTCAGTGGGATATGATAAACATTTCAGAGTGAACCATGGTGCGAATGAATTTGCAAGGAACCATACCATTCATATTAACGGCATTGAATCTTTCTGGTCATTTACAAAAAGAAGACTAGCAAAATTCAATGGCGTCAAAAGGAATTTTTATTTGCATCTAAAAGAATGTGAGTGGAGATGGAAACGAAATGAAAAGGAATTACAAGAAGATTTAGTTAAAATTTTACATAAATATTAATAAACCTGATGGTCTAGAGCCATAAAAATTATTCAAAGTTTTATAAAACCCTAAACAACAAGGAGAAAATAAAACCATGCAAAAACCAGCGATAGCATTGCAGTTGGGCGTGATCAGTTTTAAATGTTTAATAGAACTTATCTTAAATAAGGACCGTACGTTTGCCCCAAAGATATCTGGCGGATGGGGAATACAAGCTACCCGAGTTGATTTCAAAGAAAACGAAGCTATTCTATCATTTAGAGCTCGCAATTATCCGCCTGCCCCCAGAAACATTGTTGGCGTAAAAGATAATACAATTTTTACGTCCGAAATGATTAGATGGTTCTTTAATCTTCTTGTATCTTCTGATCTTAGTTTTACTTTCAAGCCGGAAGAAGAAGTCCCATCATCACTTACCGAATCTATTCAATCGGTAATAAACCAGAGAAAGGAGGTTTGAGATGATACAGATCAAAATCATTGATGTTCCGCTAGGTCAAGCGCCAGATTGGGTACGAAAAGAATGGGTTGGCCTTATTCTGCCAGTCGCAGAAAATTTACCGCCTCTTACCTTCCTTATTGGTGCACTTGACGGAGAAGTTAAAAACCCCAGTGGATATGCTGTTGAAACAACCACCGCCATTAAGACGCTTGCCATAAAAAGCCCCGAAGCGGCAAAATGGTGGGAAGATAATATTTCTTCAGATCTTATGCCATGGATGTTTTTTCATGAAAAAGTTTGTCGACTCATTTAACCAATCGACCAGCGCCCTCACAAAAGGAGGAATAGGGCGCTGGTTTTTTTATTTCTTAAATTATATTTCCCAAATTATTTGACTAATAGACTAATTACCGCTAATTTAAGGTTAGATAATTTCCAAGGAGGAAATCAATGATTTGGGGATTTTTTGAGTGGTTCGTTAAAAAATAATGCTATAGAAGTATGGCTTTTATATAAATAACATTAAGGCTTTATTCACTTTTTTAAGAAAAAGGAGGTAATCTGTGAACTACGACCCGATTCTTTTGCAAGAAATAGATATAAAGTTGCCAAAGGTAATGGCTTGTCAGTTAACATCATATAAACCAAAGGGAAAGGCTCTGAAAAAATTTCAACAAGCTGCTGAATCTTTTTTGGAAATACTTCCCACTGGTAAGGAAGGCAAAAAATTAGTGAGGGCTATTTACGAAGTGCATGACAGATTATTGTTTGATTACTACGCTAAAAATCAAATTGCCTGTAGGAAAGGGTGCGACATTTGTTGCCGCCAACTGGTCTGTTGTAGCGCTCTGGAAACTGAAGTCATAATTGATTTCATAACAAATTCAGGTATGGAAAAAGCAAAGATAATCTACCAAGTTAAAAAGAAATCATTGAAATTTTTTAAAGAACATGAAAAAATAATTTCAACTGCCAATGATTGGAGTCAAATTGGTGATTATCTTAGGAAGCATGCGCATGGGGTGACACCTTGCCCCTATCTTCACACCAAAGAAAAAAAATGTATCATTTATCCTGCCAGACCCTTAATTTGTCGAGTAGCCAGAACTAAAAATCCTTGCGGACAAGCTGATCAATTAAAAGCTCTCCCTCATGGAATCAATTTGTATGTAGACCATATAGCGTTTACTCTAATTGACCGCGAAGAAAAAAAGCTTTATGGACAAATGCGAGTTTATCCAATGGCAGGCTGGCCCATCACCAAGCCGTATGGGGAATTTTTTCTTTAATCTTTAATTTAAAAGTACTTCGGAGGTTATTATGCCAATAATTGAATTCAGTTTAATCATTAAATGTTTTAAAGAAGGAAAGAAAATTCAAAAAGACTACCTATTTCCTGAAGAAGCCTATGAAGGTATTATTAGAATCAAAGAACCAGAAAAATTCATTGATGTTAAGTTAAAAACACTTGCCAATGGAAATAAGTTGCCGGTTCGGGTTTTTCTAAATGTGGATAAGGAAATATTTTGCGTTGTCAGAAGAAAAAAAGGGAATATTCGTTTTATCCTGCAAACAGAATCGTCTGCTGGCAAAACCATAAACGAATTCGCTGTTACTGGACAAACAGTTCCTAAAAGCAAATTCACCAATTGGTCTGCCTGTATGGAAGTTCTACGCAGATCGTAGTAAAGTCTTAAACAAAAATCAATCTTTCTAAGTCCCCAATATTACCGATTCGGTTGAGGGGGCTTTTTCATTCCCAAAATTTGACACAATCCTAATTCTAAACTACAATGACTTTACGGTTAATTATTAAGAAAAGTGAATAGGGGATGGTTTAATCCCTATTTATACACAGTTTCGACTGTGGATAAAGTCTTAATAATTTCCTATTTTATGGGAATTTTTTGTTTTTACGAATAATTTACTAAAGTACGAATCTAGCTAAATTACGAATAAAGACAAAAAGGATTAGTAATTTCGTTTAATTCGTATTTTCGTAAATATAAAGCATTTTAATAATAATTAACGCGATTTTGATGCTTATTCGCAAAAATTTATAATATTATGTCAGACATCCTAGACAATTTAGCTAAAGAAGTCGATAAGATCTCAGAAGAAGTGACTCCAAAAACACCAAAAACGAAGAAAGAAGCGGAAACAGTAGAAATAGCTGAAGATAATTCGCCAATGAATCTCTTGTTTTCCAAGGGAAATTTTCGTTTTCCTCAAGTTGGCGACACAATTGACGGAAAAGTGATTTATGTGTCTTCTAATGAGATATATTTGGATTTACCACCATTTGGAACAGGTATAGTTTTGGGAAAAGAGATCAAAGACGGTCTTGGAAGCGGAAAACTAAAGATAAATGATGTTGTCAATGCGACCATAATCGACATGGAGAATGAAGAAGGCTACATTGAGCTGTCTATTCGTGAAGCTTCTTGCGAAAAAGCTTGGGATGACCTTGAAAGCAAGAAAGACACTCAAGAAAAAGTTCATATTAAGGTTTTGAGCGCTAACAAAGGTGGACTTTTGATCGAAGTTAACAGTATTTCAGGATTTTTGCCTGTTTCTCAACTTTCCAGCAAAAATTATCCTCGAGTTGAAGACGGTGATAAGAACAAAATTTTGAATTTGCTCAAAAAATTGGTGGGACAAGAATTGGAAGTGCGCATAATTGACGCTGACCGTGAAACCCAAAAGCTAATTGTGAGTGAAAAAGCCGCTCAAAGTGAAAAAGATATGGAAGTTATCTCAGCTTTGAATGTTGGTGACACAGTATCTGGAGAAATCAGTGGCGTGGTTAATTTCGGGGCTTTTGTGAAATTCTCAATCAAAGAAAATGACAGTGAACGAAAATTAGAAGGTTTGGTACACATTTCAGAACTCGCTTGGCAACTAATCGAAGACCCACGCACAATTGTCAAAGTTGGCGACAAAGTAAGTGCCAAAATAATTGGTATTGATGGCGACAAAATTTCTCTTTCCATTCGTGCGTTGCAAGAAGACCCATGGTCTGAAATTGCTGCTAAATATAAGAAAGGCGATATCGTTTCTGGCACAGTCAACAAAATCAATCACTTTGGAGCTTTTGTATATCTCGACAAAGATATTCATGGTCTAGCTCACATCAGTGAAATGTCCGAAGCTTATCCTGGAAAAACTTTAGGTGAGCTTATCAAAGCCAACGAAAAATATAACTGGGAAATTCTTTCTATCGAACCAAAAGAACACAGAATGGGACTTGTGCTAGCCAAGGATAAGAAAAAAGTTAAGACACAAAAAGACGCAGAAGAAAAACAGAACGACACAGAAGCTAAGGAAGCGAAAAAAGAGAAGCCCGACTCCGCTAAAGCTTCGACGGGTAAGAAAGAAAAAAAGGAGAAGGTAGAAAAGAAAGAAAAAGTAGTTAAAGAGAAAAAGGAGACAAAAAGTAAAGCTAAGAAAAAGGAAGAAAAATAAAAACAATATGTCTAATATTTTTATTATCTCCGGCCCATCAGGCGCCGGAGAGGATAGTGTAATTGAAGGATTGAAAAAATATTTTGCTGTTGAGCGGATAATTACAACAACAACTAGACAAATGCGTTCGGGAGAATCAGACGGCAATCCATATTATTTTATTTCGAAAGAAGAATTTATTACTAAACGCGATAAAGAAGAATTTGTTGAATGGGCCGAGCAGTATAACGGAAATTTTTATGGTGTTACTAAGAGTGAAATAGAAAGAGTAAAAAAAACTGGGCGCCTAGGAACATGGAAAATTGAATGGAAAGGAGTAATAACTGCCAAAAAAATATATCCGGAAATTAAATCTATCTTCATAACTGTACCCGACTTAAAAATTCTTGAAGATCGCATTCGCCGGCGCGATGGAGTTTCGCAGGAATATATTCAGGAAAGAATGGAATATACCAAGGAATGGATGAAGCATGAAAATATATATGATTATAAAGTTATTAACGAAGAAGGAAAACTCGACGAAACAGTCCAAAAAGTGGCGGAAATTATAAAAAATAATTTAGATGCCTAACTTAATCAAAAAAGTTCAGAATGTAATCTTTCAAAATAATCTTTTTAACCGCGGGGCGAAAATAATTCTCGCGGTTTCTGGCGGGTCGGATAGCTGTTGTCTTCTTGATGTTTTTTCGCGTTTGCAAAAAAAATATTCTTTGGAACTAATTATCGCTCATGTCAATTATAATTTGCGCGGAAAGGACAGCACGAGGGACGAAAAGTTCGTGCAAGATTTGGCGACAAAATATAATATGGAAATTTTTGCGCAAAGCATCGAAATTCCCAAGAAAAAAATTTCTGAAAATTATCTACGCGAAATTCGTTATGATTTTTTTGAAAAACTTCGCATGGATTATGATTTTGATTGCATCGCTGTCGCGCACAACGCCAACGACCAAGTAGAAACATTTCTCATGCGTATCATTCGTGGCTCAGGTATGTCAGGCCTTTCAGCCATGAAGTTCAAAAATGAAAAAATAATTCGACCATTGCTTTCCACTAGCCGAGAAGAAATTTTAAAATATTTGCGAGATAACAATTTGACCTATAGGACAGATAAGACAAACTCGCAAAATTTATTCCTAAGAAATAAAATCAGAAATAAACTTATCCCAAGTCTGGAAAAAGATTTCAATCCAAAAATCAAAGAGACTATTTTTGATTCTTTGATTTCAATTTCCGAGGATTCCGAATATCTAGAAAAAACTGCCCTGAAAAATTCAAAAAGTTTAGAAATTAATAAACTAGAAAAACTGCATCCAGCAATTCTTCGAAGAGTTTTGCGAAATAATTTGAAAAACACAAGAGGGGATTTGAAAAATATCAGTACTAACAACATTGAAGAAATCATAAAAATCATAAAAAGCACGAAAAGCAAAACCCAAACTGTAATACTCCCAGGATTGAAAATTACCAAGAAAAATGATAAGCTTATTATAATAAAAAATTAATTACTGCGTTTTTATATAATTCGTACATTTGTATATTTGTATAGATTCGTAATTCGCCCGCCTCGACTCGCGGAGACGACCGCTCGTCGACGCGAGGCAGGTAAAAATATTATGCAGAAATTATTCAAAAACATCGGTATTGTCATCATAATCTTTCTTTTTATCTCGGGAATTCTCGTTCTTTATGGTAATCCAGCTAAAAAACCAGCCTCGGTCTCACTTTCAACCTTGGCTCAACAAGTAAATGACGGCAAAGTAAAGGAAATAAAGGTCAACACCAATAATCTTGATATTTCCCTTAATGATGGCACTGCTGAAAAGTCTACCAAAGAAACTAGTGGCGGAATCGTAGAAACTCTCAAAAATTATGGTGTAGACAGTGCAAAAATTCAAAATGTCAGCATTGATATCCAGGGAGAGTCTGGTTTGGCTTTTTGGCTAGGCACAATCTTGCCATTTCTTTTGCCTTTCCTTTTGGTAGGTGCCTTTATCTGGTATATGTTGAAACAAGCCCAAAGAGGCAATAATCAGGCCATGTCTTTTGGGGCTTCGCGCGCTCGAATGACTGATCCAAAAAACAAGAATCAAAAAGTGACCTTCAAAAGTGTGGCCGGATCAAAGGAAGCTAAGGAAGAACTATATGAAATCGTAGAATTTTTGAAAAATCCCAAGAAATTTTTGGATTTAGGCGCAAAAATTCCCAAAGGTGTTCTTTTGCTTGGCTCCCCTGGGACTGGTAAGACTTTGATTTCCAAGGCTGTGGCGGGAGAAGCTAATGTGCCATTTTTCAACATCAGTGGTTCAGAATTTGTGGAAATGTTTGTGGGAGTAGGTGCTTCACGAGTGCGTGATCTTTTCAAGCAAGCCAAGAAAAATGCCCCAGCTATCATTTTTATCGATGAAATTGATGCAGTCGGGCGACACCGTGGCGCCGGACTTGGTGGTGGACATGACGAAAGAGAACAAACATTGAATCAAATCTTGGTAGAAATGGATGGTTTTGACACTAATACTAATGTGATTATCATTGCAGCAACCAACCGACCAGATGTTCTTGACCCAGCGCTTCTTCGCCCAGGACGCTTTGACCGTCGAGTGACTATGGATTTACCAGATATTGCTGAGCGTGAAGAAATCTTGAAATTGCATTCCAAAAACAAACCTCTCACTAAAGATGCTGATCTCAGGCAAATTGCCCAAAGAACTCCCGGTTTTTCTGGTGCTGATCTTTCCAATCTATTAAACGAAGGCGCAATTTTGGCCGCTCGCAGAAACAGAAAAACAATTTCGATGGATGAACTAACTGAATCAATTGAAAAAGTAATTCTGGGACCGGAAAGAAGAAGCCGTCGAATTGATGAGGAAGAAAAGAAAATTATCGCCTATCATGAAGCAGGACACGCCCTTTTAGCTGCCACTCTCAAAAATGCTGATCCAGTGCAAAAGATTTCCATCATCTCTCGAGGCAATGCTGGTGGATACACTTTCAGCACTCCAGAAAAAGACAAAACCTTGCATTCAAGAAATTATTTCATCGACGAACTTTCAGTTCTCCTTGGAGGGTATGTGAGTGAAAAATTAACCTTTGGCGATGTGACTACGGGAGCTTCCAATGATTTAGAAAGAGCTACTAATATGTCGCGAAGCTTGGTCACTCGCTATGGCATGAGTGAACTTGGACCAAGAACTTTTGGACACAAACAAGAAATGGTTTTTCTTGGCAAAGAAATGCATGAAGAAAAAAATTATTCCGAAAAAACTGCTGAGGAAATTGACCATCAAGTTTCCAGTTTTATTGAAAATGCCTACAAGGTGGCTGAGAATATCTTGCAAGACAAAAAAGAATTGTTGGAAAAAC
Source organism: bacterium (assembly GCA_030655095.1). Classification (GTDB taxonomy): domain Bacteria; phylum Patescibacteriota; class Patescibacteriia; order Patescibacteriales; family GWC2-42-12; genus JAHITL01. The sequence goes on along the minus strand of JAURWF010000030.1, from coordinate 12,277 downwards.
TTTCTGCTACTCTTTTGGTAAAAGAAACTATTGAACAAATTGAATTTAATGAAATTATGGGGATAGCCCCAAAAGTAAAACAGGAAGAAGTAGTTGCTGAAGAAAAAGCAGAAGAAGAAAAAGTTACAGTTGAAGTTGAAAAATAATTTTAAAATAAAAATATGAATATAAATTATCTCCAAATTATTAAGGATGCTTGGAAAATAACTTGGAAAAATCGCTACCTATGGTGGTTTGGTTTTTTCATCACATTAGGTGGCGGGGGAAGCATGAATTATTTTTTCAATTCAGGAGAAGAGAAAAAACTTGATCCGGCGCAAAATGAAAAAATACTAGAATTTTTTTCTCAAAATATGCACTGGATTTTGACCTTTACAATCATTGTATTTTTGCTACTAATTATTTTTTACATCCTTTGCATCATTGCTCGAGGCGCACTCATTGCTTCGATTGAAAAAAATTCCAAAGGACAGGTGGCTAATTTCAAATCAGGCTGGGACTCTGGCAAGAAAAATTTCTGGAAAATATTTATTATTGATTTTTCATTGGGTTTGTTTATTTTTATCACGCTCCTCATTCTCATCGCGCCCGTAGCCATTTTGTTTTTCAATAAAAATTATATTATTGGTGGAATCTTGGCGTTTCTCGCAATTTTGATTTTTATCCCAATCGCAATTCTTTCAAACTACCTTAGAACTTACAGCTATTTTTATTCCATTCTAGGAAAACTAAATTTCTGGCCAGCAGTCGAGAATGCCTACAATCTTTTTGTCAAAAACATTTGGGCCAGCATTCTTTTGAGTTTGATTTTTATCCCGCTTGGAATTATTTTGATGCTAATTATCTTAGCTATCCTTCCACTTTTGTTTATTATTTTTCTAGTTCTTAGCGGTATTGGTTATCTCGCCATAGGGGAAATTACTGCAATTGTTATCGGCGCGATTGGAATAGCTATTTTTTTTCTTTATGCCATTTTCGTCAAAAGTATTTATGCAGTTTTCTCTCAAGCTATCTGGATTCTTTTCTTCCACGAGATTGCTTCGCCTAAAATTACCGAAGAAATTGTCACAATTGAAACTACAACCGAACCACTCTCAAAACCAATGCCGGTAATTGAAGTGAAAAGAAATCCTAAAGCCGAGCTTTAGGACAGAGCCTAAGCTTTTCAAAAAGCTCGGCTTTGAAAAAATTTCAGAAATAAAAAAAGCCAGAAAACGAAAGGATCTCGCTGACTGGCTTTTTTGTTTTTTTTATAAAAAAGAAGACCTTTTTTACCAATCGCCTGGCAGAGGATCATCCACACTTGGAAATGGCTGTGTAGATCTTTCCCTGAGGTATTCAGCTCTTTGCTCGAGCGTCAAACCATACCAAGGTCTTAATGTTTCCAACAGTTCCTTTTTTATTGCTTCCGGTATTTCAATAATCATATTGGCATGATGTCGTTCTCCTTTTTTTATTTTTAAAAGATACTTTACTTTTTCCAATCGCCAGGCAACCCGTTGTTATTATCCAAACTTCTTTCATTACTTTTCTTTATGTACTGTGCTTTTTTATTGGGCGTTAACTTAACCCAAGATCCTAAAATTTTTTTCAACATTTCTTGTGCATCTTTCGATATAATAGTTTGCATAACAATTTCCTCCTTTGATTTTTTTATAAAACAAAAAGTATCCTTTAAATAAAATGTACTGTGGGACCAGAAGGATTCGAACCTTCGACCAAGCGATTATGAGTCGCGCGCTCTACCACTGAGCTATGGTCCCAAATTTTAATTGACGCTATAACTTTATCCCCCACCACTTTTAGGGTGGGTCTGTCCAGACTCGAACTGGAGACCTCTACAATGTCAATGTAGCGCTCTAACCAAACTGAGCTACAGACCCTAGAAGTGGTGGGGGACAAGCTGAGCTAAACACCCACATAACATCTCTAATACTATTTCAAAAAAACAGATTGGTCAATCTTTTCACAATTCCCAAGGATAAATGAAATGTTCATCTTTCTTTTCCCCTAAAATGCTAGCTACTTTATAATCCTTTGCCTTATATTTATCAAGAAAAAAGGTTATTGAGGCTTTTCGAAAATTTCCAAAATTCTTCTTCACTTCAATCGGTAAAAGCCCATCTTTTCGAGATAAAATAAAGTCTATCTCATTTTGATTTTTATTGCGCCAATAATTTATATTTTGCGCTCCATATTTTTTCACTAATTCGGAAAATATACTTGTTTCAAAGACATTCCCCACGAAAGTTTTTTCTAAATTTCTAAGCCACAGCATTTGAAGAATCCCCGTATCATAAAAAAATATCTTAGGAGTTTTAACTATTTCCACCTTAGCATTCGAACTAAATGGCCGAATAAGTTTTATGATATAAGTATTTTCCAAAATAAAAAGATAAGTCTCTACTGTTTGTTGAGCAATGCGACAAGCCTTGGCTAACTCGGCAACATTTAGCATATTCCCGCTTTGAGAGGCTAGAATTTTTAATAAACCATTGAACTTATCGATATTTTTGATATTAGCCAGATCGCGAATATCTTTTTTAATATAAGTATCAATTATTTGTTGGAGATATTTTTCTTTTTTTTCTATTGAATTCTCAAGAATAATTTTAGGATATCCGCCATAAATAGCATATTCCTCATATAACCCTAGGACTTTTTCTAAATGAAATTTATCAAGTTTATGAGAGATATTAATATTTTCTTTTTTGAATCGCAAAAATTCCGAAAAAGATAAATTAAATATTTCAAAATCAACTGTCCGACCAACCAATGAATCAGAAAATTTAGATTTAATGTTAAAACTAGAAGATCCTGACACGATAAGCTGAATATATTTATGGTGATCAATCAACAATTTTAGAAGCGGTGATGGGTCTTTGAGATATTGAACTTCATCAATAAAGACATATAATTTTTGAGAATTTTTTTGTATTTCTTCTAAGTCATAACTTTCATTTTTCAAAAAATTCAACATTGAATCCAGCCCAGCATCTAAAACTTCCGCAAATCTTGAGTCTTCCAAATCAAAAAAATAGGTTCTCTGGTTATTATCCTCGAGTTGTTTTTTTAAATAAAAAAGAATATGGCTTTTGCCTACTTGCCTAGCACCATGGAGAACGATAATATTATCCGTTCCTAAATATTTGGTTATTTCATCAATAATATCCCTTTTTAATGCGTCGCTATTCATAATTTTAATGCTATATTATATTTATAGTTGCATTATATCATACCCTAAAATATAAGTCAAGTTATACTTTAGAATGCTTTATTTTTCCTTCTTCTGGCGTGAAAAGCTTGATGGACTTCTTTGAGGTGCGGATTAGTGACGTGGGTATAAATTTGGGTAGTGTTGATCGAAGCGTGGCCAAGCATTGCTTGCACGCTGCGGATATCGGCGCCATTCATCAAAAGATCCGTGGCAAAAGAATGACGCAGAGTATGCGGATGAACATCTTTCACAATCCCAGCTTTTAGCGCATAGTATTTGACAATTCGCTGAATAGAACGTGGGGTAAGTCTCAAGTTGTCTGATTTATCCTTATTTTCTTTTTTCTTACTCTCAAATTGCCTAAGTCCCACTTTGTCACGCACAAATAGCGCCGGATCAATATCTTCCCTTTTTTTGAGATATTCTTTGAGAGCTGCCGAGGCGGTGTCTGAGATAAAAACTACCCTAATTTTGTTGCCCTTGCCCCGCACACTCAATTCTCCACTTTTCAGATTTAATTTTTCCCGATTGATACTAGTTAGTTCCGAAACTCGCAAGCCCGCTGAGAAAAGCAATTCCATGATGGCCCGATCACGCAAAGATTTGAAATTTACCCCGCCAGCCGCATCCAAAATTCTTTCCACCTCAGTATTTTCCAAAAAATCCACCTCTCGCTCAGGCGTTTTTCCAATTTCCACCTTTTCCGCCTGTAGAGTTTTGACATCTCTTTTGGCCAAATATTTCAAAAAACATCGAATGGCGATAATATAGTAGTTTTGCGTGATTTTCTTGAGATTTTGACCTTTTTCACCGACGAACCGATTGAGATAGAGACGAAAATTTCGAATCAAATCATCATTGATATCTTTAGGATCGCTAATTTTTGCCCAAACTAAAAATTTTTCCAAATAACGATCATAATTTTCGATCGTTTTGGGTGAACGCTGTTTTTCCACTTCAAGATATTCCAAAAATTGAGTTTTATAATCTCTAATATTCATATTATGCGACATTAATTAATTTCATTATACCCTATAATTTCCATTTGACAAAAACAGCCCAAAGAGATATACTAATTTGGAGTTAAAAATTAGGGTCTTAGAAGAGAAAATGCCTTATTCGAAGGCTTTTTAAAATCAAGACCACAAGAAAGACCAACCCTATTAGTAAACTAATAGACAGCGTAAAAAAACTTCATATTCGAGAAAATCTACAACTTATACGAAACCAGGTTCATATCAAACAGAAAGTTGTTGCAACTTTTATCAAGCAACATCAAACTATAAAAGGTCTGCATCTGTTTCGAAACTATTCGGCTTTTGCCGTTGTCGTTTCGAGCGCTTTCTTGGTTTCGGCTACTAATCTAGCCGCAGGGCGCGAGTCCAGTGGTTTTTTGTTTGGCTATTTTGGTGAAAATGAAAACTATGAAAACCCCCTGAAAGACAATATGTTTTTGAAAACTGCCGGAAAAAATAGTGCCACCCTGGCTGGACTATCTAAAGCTAAAACTTTGCCTGACCCAAAAAATGCCCGCTTAGAACGCGAAGATGAATCGATGATAATTCAAGGACAAGCTTTGGTGGCAGGCAATAGTCCAATCAAAAAAGATCCAGAGGAAGATGGCGGAGTTATTATTTATGAAGTGCGAGAAGGCGACACAGTTGGCGCAATCGCAGCGGCTAATCACATTTCAATCAACACTATTTTATGGTCCAATGAGTTGGATAATGTCGATTCAATCAAACCTGGAGACAAGATATTTATTCTACCTGTTTCTGGTCTCAAATATGTGATTAAAAGCGGAGACACAATTGACACTGTTGCCACAAAATATAAAGCGGAAAAGGACAAAATTATTTCTTTCAATAACTTGCCAGCTAATGGAGATTTAGAAGTTGGTCAAGAAATTACTATTCCAGATGGCCAAAAAGACATCCCAAAACCAACACCTTCTGTCACTAGCCCGCTAAATATCGCCGAACGTCCTTATGAATCATTTTCAAGTGGAAAAACGCTCGATGGAAAAGCTGGCGCTGGACATAGATTCCCTTATGGCTATTGTACTTGGTATGTCGCGCAAAAACGATATGTTCCGTGGGGTGGAAATGCTGGTACTTGGCTCTATCATGCAAAAGCCGCTGGATATTCTACCGGACGAACCCCAAGAGTTGGAGCTATTATGGTTTCCTCTGAATCTTGGTGGGGACATGTCGCTATTGTAGAAAAAGTTTCCGGTAGCACAATTACTATTTCCGAAATGAATTATGTTAAATTTGCCAAGAAAAGTTCCAGAACGCTAGATTCAAAATCTAGAGTTATAAAAGGATTTATCTACTAACCGATGCGAAACCACGAAACAAAAACGAATCTACGAACTTAATAAAAAAACTCAGAAATTTAATCTGAGTTTTTTTATTTTAGAAATATTTTTTTCGTAGATTCGCATGTCATTCGTAGTTTCGCATCGCTTATATTTTTTCTAAATGTGCAATAGAAGTGGAAAGTTTTTTGAGACCAGATGAGGAAAAGGCCACGGTGATTATGTCACCCGCACTGGCGACAATCAAACCATCGCCAAAAACTTCGTGCCGTACCCGATCTCCATCTTTAAAGCATGTAGCATGAGGCATTGAACACGAAGCATTTTTTCCTGAGAATTGTTTTATTTTATCGTCTTTATTTTTGTTATATGTTTCATGTTTTATGTTATATGATTCGAGTAGATGTTCCGGCACATCTTCCAAAAATCGCGAAGAAGCATTAATTTGAGTAGAACCAAAAATATTTCGCATGCGAGTAAAAAGCAAATAGACTTTTTCCATGGCGCGCGTGATTCCCACATACATAAGCCTCCTTTCTTCTTCCATTTCAGAGTCACTAAGCATACTTCTTGAATGTGGCAAAATTCCTTCTTCGAGTCCCGCAATAAAAACGATTTTAAACTCTAGTCCCTTAGCGCTGTGCAGTGTCATAAGATGTACTGCGTCAATTGCCTGATCAATATTGTCTGTATCAGAAACCAGCGCCACTTCTTCTAAAAATAATTTCAAAGCCTCCCCGGGTTCATATTCTTCCCCGCCTCGCGTCGACTCGCCTCGATTCGGCGAAGCGGGCGAGCGATCGTCTTCGCGAGTCGAGGCGGGATATTTTTTGGCTACCGTTAGAAGTTCTCGCACATTTTCATTTCTCATTTCACCTTCTTCTGTGCCATCCATTAAAAATTTTTCATATCCTGATTCGCTATAAATTTTTTGTATGAAATCAGTAAGAGATAATTTTTCCTTGAGCTCTGCCATTCGCTGTATGAATTCGCAAAATTTTATAATCGCATCCAATTTTGAACTTAATATTTTTTTATTATCCAAGCCAGATATTTTCAAACCAACAGTTATTAAATCCATTTCATTTTCTTTGGCTGTTTTTATCCACTTATTGAGTGTGACATCACCTATCCCTCGTCTTGGTTCATTAATTATCCGTTCCAGTGAAGTTTCATCATTGAAATTATTAATCACTCGAAGATATCCAATCATGTCTTTGATTTCTTTTCTTTGATAGAATTTTACTCCACCAATAATTCGGTAGGGAACGGAATTTCGAAGCATCGATTCTTCAATCATTCGAGACTGCGCATTGGTTCGATAGAGCACCACAAAATCTGAGAATTTATACTTGTCATTCCGGACTTGATCCGGAATCTCTTGAGATCCTGAAACAAGTTCAGGATGACATATTTTTTTTATTTCACTTACAATAAACTGTGCTTCTTCTTTTTCATCCTCCGCTTCAAAGCTAGATAGCAAATGTCCACTTTGATTATCCGTCCAAATTTTTTTGTCTTTGCGATTAATGTTTTTTGAAATCACTCCATAAGCCGCGTCCAAAATATTTTGCGTCGAACGATAATTTTGTTCCAGCTTGATGACCCGCGCCTGCGGATAATCTTTTTCAAAATCCAAAATATTTTGAATGTTAGCTCCTCGCCAAGAATATATTCCTTGCCAGTCGTCACCCACCACGCACAAGTTTTTATATTTCTGCGACAACAATTTCACCAACAAATATTGCGCGCGGTTAGTATCTTGATATTCATCCACCATGATATACTGAAAAAAATTCTGATACTTATCCAAAACTTCTGGAAATTTTTGAAAAAGCTTCACCATAATCATCAAGATATCATCAAAATCCAAAGCACCTTGATCTTTCAATTTTTTTTGATAATTCAAATAAATCTTGGCCACCATTTCTTCAAAATATCCACCCACTCCTGCCAAAAAATCCCGCGCACTCTTGAGTTCATTTTTCGCATTAGAGATTGCCGAGAGAATTGCTTTTGGTTTGAACTGATCCGTGTTTATCTCCATTTCTTTCATCACTTTTTTCATGAGAGCCAGCTGATCTTGGTCATCAAAAATATTAAACGAACTTTTATACCCCATCTTCTCAATCTCATGACGCAAAATCCTCACACAAATAGAATGAAAAGTCCCAACCGTCGGCATGTTTATTTTGTCATTCCGGACTTGATCCGGAATCTCTTGAGATCCTGAAACAAGTTCAGGATGACATTTTAATAATTCTCTAATCCGCTCTTTCATCTCTCCCGCAGCTTTATTAGTAAAAGTCACCGCCAAAATTCTTCTCGGATTGATCTTTTTTTCACAAATCAAATACGCCACTCGATGAGTAAGCGCCCGCGTTTTCCCCGATCCTGCCCCCGCGATAATAAGAACCGGCCCTTGGGTGGTCGTTACCGCCTCTCTTTGCGGAGCATTAAGTTTTTCCAAAATTTCATGCATAATAAAATAAACTTTAAAATAATCTGCTATGCGTATGAAAATATTTTTCTGCTTCTTGAAAAATATTCTCAGTCCATTTCAAATATTCCTTGGCTTCTTTTTCAGAAATTAGAATGCCACCCCCATAAAGATCCCAGTTTCTTTTGGCTCTCATTTCTTGTCCGATAATATTAATGTCTTTGTCTTCCAAGATTTCCGCCATTTTTTCAATCAATTTTATATGATGACCTTGGCGTGATTTCACTCGTAAATTATTTTTAGCGCAGACGGCAATCGCCAATTTCAAAAGTGCATCATAACAAAATCTGAATCGCACTTCATTTTCTGAAGAATTCTTAGCGATTTTGAAATCACGCAGAGCAGAAGAATGATATTTGGAAATTTGATTTTCGCTGAAAACAAACTTTTCAAACATTTTATATTATCTTAATAATTTTATTTTTAAAAATATTCTCAACAAATTCGTCCTTGTTTTTTTTGCGTTCAAGCAATTCTTTTTCATTAAGATCAATAATATTAAACTCTCGCTTAGTATCATTGCCCACCTTAGCAACAATCCTTTTGGCAGATAGAGAAGAATGGCTTCCGATAAGCAAAATGTCGATATCGCTTTCCGGACCGAAATTTCCTTTGGCGTATGATCCAAAAATAAAAGCTTCTTTTAATCCAGAAAGTTTTTCCAATGATTCTTTTAGTCTTTTTTCTAAACCATATTTCATTTTATACCATTTTCTAACTTCTTCCAATAGGGGATAGCTTTTATTAAGCTGAAAAAATTTCAAATTACCTTGTTTTTCAGAAACAAAAAACCCTTCCAATTCTAATTCTCTGAGTTTTCGATCCAGATTTCCTGGGTCAACTTCCAGCATTCTAGCCAACTCATTCACATAATGAGAAGCACTTAGATTGGCGAAATAGTAAGTTAACAGTTTTTGCGTTATTTTTGATTTTATATCCAGCATAAATTTATTGTATATAATTACAATGATTATTGTATAATATTACAATAACAAAGTCAAGGATAAGTTTTTCCAATATTTCATGCATAATAATCTCATTTTACCACACTCCTAACTTTGTCGCCAAAAACTTGCAAAATAGACTCTATCCTGCTATTCTACTTTAATTCAAGCAAGATAAGTTATTTAACAAAACATGTTGTTTTTATAAGAAAAACCAACTTAACAATCAAAGTATGGGGGTGTAAAAATGGAACTATCATTAGATCTACTTAAGGAAATTTGTCAGTTATTCGCAGAAAATTTTCCAGGAAAAATCAAAATGTACATTTTTGGGAGCTCTGCAAGAAAAATAAAAGAAGAGATTGAAAAACCCGAGGAAGAAAAATGCATTCTCGATGGAGCTTTCGAAAAAGATCCGGATATAGATTTCCTTTTTGAAATTGAATCAAAAAAATTCTTCCAGTATGCGGTCGAGTGTGGCAATCAGTCTGTGGATTTTTTTAGTGGAAAACCGTTCGATCCAATGGATTACTATTGGGAATATCATTCCTCAAAAAAAATTAGGTTCATGGCGGCAACTAAAATTCTCCAGATTGATAATATTTTGATGAAAAAAATCACTGAAGATCTGGATGGATCAGCAATAGATCTTCTATTGCTTCCTTTCAACTGGCGAAAAAGAAAGGACGTCCTGAAGGTTATAAATTATCAGGATCCAAATTTTACTGAAAACATTAGCCAGGATGCCATATTAATTTTCGAAAAATAACCCAAAAAAATCTACTATATAAAAGGAGATTTTTTGAAAGGCTTAACTTAAATTTATGTTAAGCCTTTTACATTTGCCAAACTTCCAATTATGTTGTAATGTTGATATATAATAATTCTAAATAGCCAACACTGGTTTTCAAGGGGATCCTCGCAACGAGTGTTTGGCCGAAAAAATGCTATGGCACTAAATGCAAAGCAAAAAGCAAAAGCGACGAAAGAAGTAGTAAGACATGAAAAAGACACTGGTTCTCCAGAGTACCAAATCGCCCTTTTTAGTGAACAAATCAAAAAACTAACCTCCCACCTCAAAAAGAATGCCAAAGACTTTCATTCTCGCCGAGGACTTCTAAAGATGGTTTCTAAAAGAAAGAAACTTATGGGCTACTTGCAAAAAACCAACGAAAAAGCTTACAAAACCTTGATTAAGAAGCTTGATTTAAAAGGATAGTTATTCTATGAATGAGCTTATAAAGAAACTTATAATCTTTCAGCGCCTTCTTAGTTATTGGCTTGTTATATCTTTAATTGTATCTCTTATTTTATGGGCAGTAAATGATGGGATAAGCTATGGTAAGATATTTTTCACTCTTTATTTTTCTCCAATTATTATCTATTTAGTAGCAAAAGTCTTTATTGCTTTTATATTAATGATAATAGACTTACTAAAACAGAAATTTAAAAAAGAAAAAAATGGAGAAATAACTTTTAATAAATAATTTATGTCTATATATAAAGAACAACGCGTAGGTGTCTTAGTAGACATTCAAAACCTCTATTATAGCGCCAAAGTTTTGCACAAAAAGAAAGTCAACTTTGGACAAATCTTGAAAGAGGCTGTCGGAGACCGAAAACTCATCCGCGCTATTGCCTATGGGATAAAAACCCTAGAAGGCCAAGAAGAAAAATTTTTTGAAGCTTTGGAAAAACAAGGCTTCGAAGTCAAAACCAAAGATTTGCAAATCTTCCCCGGTGGCGCCAAAAAAGGCGACTGGGATGTAGGAATTGCAATGGACGCCATCAAAATGTCAAAAAGTTTGGATGTGATTGTGCTTGTGGCAGGGGATGGAGACTATATTCCGCTTGTAAACTACATTCAATCCACCACAGGTTGTCGAATGGAAGGTATCGCTTTTTTGGAATCAACCAGTAAAAAACTTGTGGAAGAACTAGATAGTTTCATTAATTTAAGTGAGAATAAGAAGAAGTTTTTGATATAGAACAATAGAATTATACACCTATGTTTATTTTAGTGTGGCCATTTATATTTTTCTTCTTTTGTTATTTATTGATTAATTTTTTTAGTTATGGTTTTTTTCGTTCTTTTTACTTAGCTTTTTGGTACACTTATCTTGCTTTCGCACTCCTTAGTGGAAATTTATCTCAAATATTAATTGCAATAATAGCAATAATAATTTCTTATATATCCTGTGCAATTTTTTATCATGCTAAATCTAATAAAGTAAAGTTTGGGTTGTTATTTGCTATAATATCATTTATTTTCCCATTGTTAGGAGTTCCTCTTTATTTTTTTCTCTGGAAAAAATTTAGTACAAAAATTGGAGAAACTATAAAGAGCGAAGAAGGTGCTATTACTTTTATAAATCGATAAAAATTGACAAAAACCTAAGATAAGTTAAAATTCAACTAATAAATAATAAATTAAATATAAAAATATGAAAACAGAAAATGCTGTCTTAATGAAGATGGCCAGAGAAAGTCTAAGAGGGAAATGGGGAATAGCTATTGGCGCATCCGTCATCTTTATGGTAATTATGACAGTGATACAAATAGTGCCTGTCGTAGGTTTCATCGCTTATTTAGCTATCACCGGTCCGATGTCAGTTGGTCTCATTATCTTTTTTCTATCCTTGTCTCGCAATCAAGAAGTTGAAATAGGTCAACTATTCAAAGGTTTTGAAAAATTTGGAACATCTCTAGTCGCATGTCTTTTGATGTTTCTATTCATTTTTTTGTGGATGCTTCTTCTCATCGTTCCTGGAATAGTAGCAGCTTTTGCTTATTCAATGACTTTTTATATTATTGCTGATGATAATTCGATAGGAGCAATGGATGCGATAAAGAAGAGCAAAGAAATGATGAATGGAAACAAGTGGAAACTATTTTGCTTATATTGGAGATTTTTTGGCTGGTCACTACTTTGTCTTTTGATGCTTGGAATAGGTTATCTTTGGCTTGTGCCTTATATACAAACTAGTATTGCCAAGTTTTATGATGACATAAAAGGAAACCAAGCCAATCTATCCGAACAATCACCCATTCAACAAACTCAAGGATCTACGGCATAGAAAGTTCTTAATATAAAACCAACAAAAGGAGGAATTTTCATGAAAAATCGTGATTTATTAAAAAAAGTTTTAAAGGAGTTAGGACTTACGCGTTTGCCAAATAATTAGCAGTTGCCATCCGATTTATTGACCATTTTTGTTCATACCAAGAAATACCATTCTGGATACGTTCCCATTCCAATTTCAGGAATGCGAGAAACGCGCACAGAATATGATTTC